>CALELH010000769.1 GCA_937902595.1 uncultured Myxococcales bacterium | reverse complement strand
TCGGACGCAGTTGTGGACCTGGTCACGTACGAAGGGCTCGTGGTCGTCGCTCAGAGCAGCGGCATATACATCTGGGGATCCGGAATACTCACCCTGTCTCCCATTACTGAGGAGTTGGGCGTTGGTGAGATCACAGGGCTCGCGGTGCGGGGAGATGCTTTGTGGATCTCTACGACCGCCGGTCTCTTCGAGTACACCGATGGCGCCGTCTCGTCCGTGATGGAGCCGGTAGACTCTCGTGGGCTCCACGGTGGCCTGACCGCGTCTTATGTCTCCGCCGAGATTGGGGAGCCTGGACACTATTGGGCCATAGAGCCCGGCCAAGACACTTGGCAAATCCTAGACTTTACCGACAGCGAAATCACCGAAGTTAGACCTGGCGATCAATCCCTCTATGCGTTGTCCGGAGGCGCTCTTTTGCAATACCTCACGAACGGCAACTCAGCCGTATGGCGCCGAATCGCGCTCACCATGGGTGAAGGGCCTGAAGACGACATCTCAGCGCTCGTCACATCGACATCCGGCCAGCTCTGGGGCTTGAACTCACAGCTCATCTTCCAGCACACCCGAGGGACCGTGAACAAAATCATTCGCGAGGATGATCTAGAGGCGACACGCCTGCTGGTCGACGAAGATGGCGTCGCTTGGCTCAGCGACGGCGAAACCCTCACGACCTACTCCGACGCCCCGCCGTCGACCATCGACGCGAGTTGGACGGCGAGTATCAACGCCTTCGCTATGGCCAATTGTGACCGCTGCCACGGTGAACTAGGGACCGCACACGGACTCCACACCCAAGCTCAGTGGACAGCTGAAATCGACAACATAATCCGAGTCCTGGGAGACGGAAGCATGCCGGCCGATGGAGCGGCACTCACCCTCGGTGATGCTGCTCTTCTCCAGGCATGGAAGGACGGTGGTCTTCGATGAAGAAACGAGTTCACTTGGTGGTCATGGCCGCTGTGGCCCTTCTCCCATTGGTGGCACCAGCTTTGGCGCAGGTCTGCGAAGAACCGTCCGTTCAATCCGAGCTCCAGTATCTGCGACGACTGTCACTCGATCTCAGAGGCCACCTCCCCAGCCACGATGAATACCTACGGGTGATTGATGATGGTGAAGTCGCTGGAGGTCTCGTAGACGAGATGCTCAGTTCAGATGGGTTTATTCACCAAATTCGCGCATACCATGTGGACCTGCTGTGGGCCAACCTAGGTCGGCAACGTCTCACGAATAACAACTTTCGGCTGGTCGCCGGCCGAGGACGAAACGCAGGGGCTCCCCTCTCCTCTATCTCACTTGGAAAGCGCACCGCATATCGTGGTGCGCAAGTCTCCTGCCGCAACGAGCCGGCTCAATTTGACGGCGACGGGAACATCATGACCGTTGAAGAAGAGTCTCCGCCCGGCTCGGGCAACATCGTTCGACGGGAAGGCTACGTTGAGGTCGAGCCATACTGGGCACCGGGAACAACTGTTCGAGTATGTGCGTTCGACGCTCAGACCAACGAGAGGGGCACAAACGCACAAGGACGCGAAGTCCTATGCTCTCAGGGGACCGCACCTGACTGCGGATGTGGACCTAAACTAGCCTGGTGCTTTGGCGACGACAGCGAAGACACGATCTTGTCCGCGATGGTCGAGCAAGCTTTGGACGTCGCAGTACGAACCGTCACAGACGATCGACCTTATACAGACGTAATCAACGGAACCGATTACCGGGTCAACGGTCCACTCGCGCACTACTATCGTCATCTGACTTCAGCCGGCCCCAACTTCGTCGCGGCCTCGAGTGATCCAGGGTTCAATGTGCCCGACCTCAGCTTCGAGCAGCGTGACTGGGTCCCAGCTACAGAGGTCAAGTACGGACACTCGGGGCTGCTCACACTCCCGGGATTCCTGCTGAAATTCCAATCCAATAGAGGACGGGCCAACCGCTTCTATGAAGCGTTCCTGTGTAAGTCCTTTGTCGCTCCAGAGGGTGGACTGCCCGCGAGTACGGATCCATGCAACGAAGAGACTGACCTCACCAAGCGCTGCGGCTGTGCCTATTGCCACCAGGCCGTCGAGCCAGCCGCGGCACACTGGGGTCGTTGGAGCGAGGCTGGCCTGGCGCCCATGCCCGACCAGCGGTTTCCTCGTTACAACCGTACCTGTGATCCCTCGGAGTCGCGGCAGGCGGGGCGCAACTTCGCGTGTCGTCGCTTCTACATCACAGATGAGGAGAATCCATATGCCGGTCAGCTCGTCGCGTATGAGTTCGCAGATGACCATCCGGGCCGCGCTGAGATCATCGAAACAGGTCCCAGCGCGCTCGCTCAAACAGCCATCGACACCGGAGAGTTCGCTAGCTGTGCGGTGTCACGAATGTGGTCGCTATTCCTCGATCGCGAAGCCAACAGCAACGACATGGATGCGATCTCCGCGCTCACGGCAACCTTCAAGAATGGCTACTCGCTACGCGACGTCATTCGCTCCGTCGTGACTAGACCCGAGTATCGATACGCCGCCCTCATGGGCCAGGAGGAGGACTGATCATGATGCATCGTCTCATTAGCTTACTCATCCTTGGCGCCGCCACTCTCTCAATGGGATGCGATGACGCTGGAGTCAAGACGGTTCCCGGAGAGGAGCGTACAGCGCCTCACGCCTGGACTCCCTCTACCCCCGCCCACTCACCGTCCCCGGGTCTCCTCCCAAGCAGCGACGCGTCTGCTCGCAACACGAGAAGAGTCACGGTGGACCAACTGCGTCGGTCAATTCCCGATCTCTTTGGAGGGCAAACATGGGAGGTCACCCGGGGCCGCGACACCTACCAGGGCTTTGATGCGCTGGCGAGGACACTCGGTGAAGCCGACTACAACGAAGTGACCGAGTCCGTCACTGAGCCCTCTCCCCTCTTCCAAAAGTTCATGGACGACATGTCCGCTCAGATGTGCACCAAGGCTGTCGAACATGATCTAGAAGAAACCGAACCAGCAGCTCGGTGGGTTGTGCGCAACCCCAACGACCTGGACGAGACCCTTCGATTTCTTCGGCTTAAGTTCCACGGAATCTATGTCCCCGCCGACGCCGACTCAGAGACTGACGGACTTGGAGATCTACGAAACCTATTCAGCGACATCGAGGCCGACAACAACATGGAGTCGGCGTGGATAGGCCTCTGTATGGCCGTGCTGACCGCCCCAGAGTTCCTGGCCTACTAAGGAGACCAACATGGCACACCGAAATCCATTCGACTTGACCATTGGCCGCCGCGGCTTTCTCAAAGTAGCGGGACTAGGGGCTGGCGCGATGATGTTGCACGGCGGCGTTCTTAGCCGCGCCGCGATGGCGCAGACCGCGCCAGACCATAGATTTGTGTTCGCCTACTTTGGAGGCGGCTGGGACACTCTGATGTGCTTGGACCCACGGGATCCAGCAGTCTTTACCGAGGAGCGCATCAGAGACACCAACATCCAGTTAGCGTGGGATCGTCTACCAAACAGTTTTGGTCGAGACATGATCACCTTTGGTGACTCTCCCATCACCTTTGGTCCAGCTATCGGCGACTTTCAGCGGCATTACCAAAAGGCGTGCGTTGTCCGAGGTATCTCCATGGACACGCTGACCCACGAGGTAGGCCGCCGATACATGCTCACAGGTCAGATGCCTGCGGGGCTACAAGCATCGGGGTCTTCCATCGCGACCAGGATCATCGCCCAGCAGGGAGATCACTCTCCAATCCCCAACCTCGTCTCCCGGTCCGAGACCTATAACAAAGGCCTACCTAGTTTCGCGTCGGGCCTGTCGGTGAATGGCGCAGGTGATCTTGTCCTGACTCTGCAGCGGCTGCCTGGAGCCCCCGCGCAGTCCGTCTTTGATCATCTAAAGACGTACCGTGCGCGACGAAATAATTGCGACCCAACAGCGCTCAATCACACAGGCTTCTTCGATCAGATCCGGACAGCTGAGACGAAGGCGACAGACCTGATCAGTCAAGAGCTTGATCAGTATTTTAACTTTAACTCTCAGGCGAACCGACCTATCGCGGAGCGCTACGGAATTACTCAGCGAGGTCCCGTCGGCACCGGCGCGACAGCGGGAGAGCAGGCAGCCCTGGCCGCTCAAGCTCTCAAACAAGGGGTCGCCCAGTGCGTCACCATCAGCCTCGCGACCAACCTCGACACCCACGATGAGTCCTGGGCTGACGACCACCCCGAGTCATTGCGAGCAGGTTTCAACGCCCTAGCGACGCTGATCGACGACCTAGAAGAGTCGAACCTCATGAGCAAGACGACCATCGTCGTCTTCAGCGAGTTCGGGCGGACCCCGCTGTTGAACACCCGCGATGGCCGTGACCACTCGCTCTCGTCCTGCGCCATGCTCATCGGAGCTGGGGTCCCAGCCAACACGGTCGTGGGCGGCACCAATGATGTCGGCCTGGGGCCCCTTCCCATCGATCCGGCGACTGGTCTCACCTTGGAGTCTGGCGGCACGACCCTGACGCCAGCGAACGTGCTGGCGTCCGTCATGCAGAGCGCTGGATATGACCCATCATCGTTGCGCGAGAATGGGCTCCCCTGTCTCATGGCGTGATCGAGCCTGGTCTGAGCGAGCCGCCTCAGATCCCGCCGGTCGTCCTGCGACACTCGGCGATCAGCGCCTCAAGCCTCGCGGCCGTGCAGGTGTTTTGTCCTCTAAGTTTTATGCGAACGCACCTCAATACGCGGTACATCGCGCTGGCGCTGGCATACTCAGCGCGTCGCATTCCACAGGCCTCAATACACGCCTGTTGACCAGGAAAATCCGGTTCACACGCGGCGATGACGGTGCAATGGTTTTCGCAGATGGGGTTGTGGCACATCTCCTTGATAGACTCGATGCCGTTCTCATCGCACCTGCGCGCCTGCCCTAGCGCCATAGACTCACAATCGATGCTAGCCTCGAAATCCACATCGGCCTGATATTCTGTGGTTCGCCGTACAGTACACGCCTCGATGCAGGCCGCTTGCCCAGGGAAGTCCTCCTGGCACTCCTCTACAACGCTGCAATACCGTTCACAGAGTTCATCCCTGGGGGTGTCGCCACCGCCAGCACCACCAGCACCGCCACCTGCGCCACCGGCGCCATCGGCACCTCCCATCCCGCCCATGGCACCGCCGGCTGAACAATCGACCGAGCTGGGCTCCGTCTCGTTCATATAGATGGCCAGCCGCCCCTCTACGAAGCCTGGACGATTATCGTGATCGTCGAGGGTCACGACGAGGTCAGCCTTACCATCACCGTTCAAATCCCCAAGAGCTAGGTCGGTGGTCACGTGGGGTATCGCGAGTTCGGTCGCCGAGCCAAACGTCCCATCACCCTGCCCATGGAGCATACGAACAAAGAAGCTCCTCTCGGAGATGGCGCGCATCGCGCCATCCTCACGCTCTTCATCGCGAACGACGATGTAGGCGAGATCTTGATCTCCATCACCGTCCATATCCCCCAGCGCCATGAGACCGCCAAAGGCGCTCTTGGAGCCAGGGTCTTCACTGTTCTGACACACCGCAGCCCCCAGGCCACCGTCGGCGCGACCCATGCTCACACACAGCTG
>CALELH010000768.1 GCA_937902595.1 uncultured Myxococcales bacterium | reverse complement strand
GGCAAGCGTCCGCGTGCAGCCGGTGACATCCGCTCGTACACCCAAAGGTGGCCGGCGTTACGTTCCAACCTGCCTTCACTGCGTCTGGCTCTTGTAGGCCGCGACGTCGTCCACTGAATCCACGGCCCTGAACTGTACAGGTTATCGAGCAGGGCGCTCCTGAGAAGAGCAGTTCACCAATTCTTACTGCAGCGGTCCGACCCTTGTCGAGGAAGGCCACTTGGCTATCCCTGAGCTCTGAGCCCTAGGAGTGATCCGCATACACCTCGAGATTGCTCCTAAGCTATTGCCAGGCAGGAACTCCTCCAGAGTCCTCGACGCCAAGAGCTCTCTGCATGTGGAGCAACAGCGCATCGTCCCTCAGTGAGCGATGCCCTGCAAGTGGGTGACCACTGACGAGTACACGCACGGGAGAGACTTTGAATCCCTCCCAAAATCGCGAATCGAGACCAGATGACACGTTTCGCACTATTTTTCTGGAACTATGGTGTTTCATAGATAAAATCACGCCTGTTTAGTGCCAAATTTACGTAATCACATTGAAGCCATGGGGTCTGTACTATCTATCTCTTAAACAGGTTTTCTCAGTTCCGTGAGTATACGCTATTAATGCTCCGGCTCGACGTTGTCGCCGGTCTGACGGTGTCCCTGATTTCATTACCACTGGCGATGGCTTTCGCTGCGGCCGCTGGTCTCAGTCCTGAGATCGGCTTGGTCTCAGCGATCGTAGCCGGCGGTGTAGCGGCGCTCTTCGGAGGGTCTGAACTCAACATTACAGGTCCGGCAGGCTCACTCATCGGGGTACTTGCCGGCGTCCTCATCGCAAACCAGATCGGTGGATATCAAGACATCTTGGCGCTTGGTATTATCGGAGGATCGATTCTCATTTTATCGGGCCTAATTGGGATCGGGAAGTTGGTTCGGTATGTACCGCTACCCGTGATCATTGGGTTTACCGGTGGCATTGGCGTCATCATTATCGTCAGCCAACTCGAAGATGCGCTCGGCTTGCCCAAGCTCACAAAGAGCCCCAATTTCCATGAAAACCTCGGTACGATTTTCGGGGCCCTAGATGGGGTCGCCTACGCTGCGCTGGCGGTGACCATACTCACCATCGTCTTCATCGAGCTCATCGGCCGAGTCACACCGAAGGCCTTTGCGCCGTTGCTTGGTATCGTCGCGGCGGCCTTGGTTGCCTGGTCTCTTGGTCTTGATGTTCTGACCCTTGAGGGTAAATACGGCGCGATTCCTCGCTCCTTACCAACGCCAGCGCTGCCAAGCATCAGTATGGAGCAGATCATGCGGCTCTTACCTGCCGCGTTCACGATGGCCGCTCTCTGTGCTCTCGAGAGCCTTCTGTCGGCCTCAGCATCCGACGCCATCGCGGGTAAGCGACACAACTCTAACGCTGAGCTCATCGGCTGCGGCCTCGCCAATATGGCCAGCTCAACCTTTGGTGGTATCCCGACGTGCGGTGCGATCGCCCGTACGACGCTGAACGCTCGCTCTGGTGCCCAAACGCGTATCGCTGGTGTCTTTAACGCCATTGCGCTCTTGTTGATTATGCTCTTTATGGCGCCAATCGTCGGCAAAGTACCCACAGCCGCGCTGGCAGGTCTCCTGATTCTCATTGCCATAAAGATGATCGATGTGGCCGCCTATCGCCGGCTGCTTTCTAACCATCATTGGACCGACTTTGGCATGATGGCTGTGACCTTTGCTGCAACGGTTTTTGTATCTCTGGTCGTAGGTATCGCCTGTGGGTTAGGTCTCGCTCTCTTTGCCTATTTTCAGCGTGTTAAAGGAGCAGAGTCTCCGCCAAGCGAAGCTGATGACATTGAGCTGTCTGAAGAGACTAGCGCCGTCGCGGTCGCACCGATTGACGGTCCCCTTTTCTTTCATACTTCCCGACGTATTCTTGAGGAGATTAGCGTCCGCGACCCGGCCAACGCGTTGATCATTTGTCTTCGAGACACCAGCGTAATTGACGCCAGTGGCATACAAGCCCTCAAGGATATTCTGGACGCCCACAGTGGAGATCGTCTCGTCTATATCTCGGGTGTCTCTGAAGCACAGAGACGTCTTCTTGAGAACACAGGCGTTATCGACATCGTCGGTAAAGATCTGGTCTTCTCTACTCGAACAGCCGCCCTTCAGGCTGCTCAGGCTCACTGAGTAAGACGGCCGCTCAGTCAATATACAACAGGCCTATACTCATCAGGCTTCAGCGACTTGCCAGCACCGTACGTATCTGCTGCCCACAGGATTCCAAATAGATACGTATGCCACCTGTTCTCAGAACGACTTGGGCCCTCCTCCAAAAGCCCATTCTTATCACCGAGAAATAGGGCTAATCTCCATGTAGTTACCATTTGATTAGAGCCGCTATTGCATTTGGATCTCAGCACGAACGAATGGAGGACATGACGATGAGCGATGATTTCGGCCAAGACAAAGCCTTAGAGGTCTTTGAGAATTGGTACGAGAGATGCTTAGAGAACGGGATTGAGCCCGAGGCGGTGGTGGAGCGAGTTGGTGAGATGAAGCTCCTGGTGAACATGGAGCAGATTGAGCGCTACGAAAACGCGGAGGATGGCTGAAGCGATGGCATCACTGTGCGAGAGCTTTTTCTCCATTCAGATAAGAACAGGTGCCGCATGAATCTTGGACCGCTTAGCCACCAGCGTCGCTAAGCGATGTTCTGCTAAGGAGAGGGTGTTTGCGAAAGTGGGTTTGAGCTTTCTATCCACAGCGCTCCTCTTAAAGTCATGGAGGAGTCGCTCCCGAGTGACGCCTAACTCTCGATCCACAGGTCTCGAACGGCGACGTTTGTCAGGTCATCCAGCAGCGCGATGACCTCGGGATAGTCAGCTTCCTTCACGGATGCATCATCAACGGTGACGTTCTCCAGTCCCGGGCCATGCATGCTGATGATGAGCCGGCGATCTGCAGAGATGATCCACCAGACTCCGAGCGGCTCAGGATCGCTGGGATCCTGTCCGGGCATGAGCAGGTGCTCTGACCAGTCTCGGAGCCGGTCCATCATGCCATCAGCCAGGTCGAGTCGGAATTCGATGCGAGCCTCTTGAACACACTCAAAGCCGATGATGACCTTGGATGAGCCGCAGAGGGTCTTATCCGAACGAAATGAGGTCTCCAGATACCAGCCGGACGCATCAAGCTCGGCGTCTTTGGCGAGCTGCCTCTGCCGCGCTTTCTCTCGACGGATCGTAGTGCCACGCGCCATAACGCGCTCCATATCCCCTGCTTCTTCTTCAAGCAGGGCCCTTACCTCTTCTTCAGCGAGCCCAAATTGCAGTTTCATTTTCTTGAAGAGCTCCGCTTCCGCGTGAGCTGCCTGTTGCACAGCGTAGGCCGCCTGCTGCTGCTGTGCACGCTCCGCCTCGTCGCCCGCCTCTTCCGCTTCCCGTGCCGCCACGGAGCTTTTTGCCGCGACGACCGCGTCATCAAAGTTGGCGCTGGACTCCAGCGCGCGCTTGCACTCGCCGAGGCTGGCGCCAGTGAGTTTTCGAAGCTCTTTAAGTTGCTTGATATCCACCATGACCCTTCCTCCTCTGTGCCTATCAAGGCCAAAATACCGCCTGAGGACCTTGGTTTCCAGGCAGAAACGATGTTGTAGTATCTCACACACAGATCGAAATGATCCCTTGAATCAAACACGAGAGAGAGCATGAAGCTGGAAGCCGAGGTGAAGTGGGCCAGTCTGGATGAGGAAGGCTGGACGGTAGACCCCAAGGCGATCACGGACCTGACTCAGGCGAAGGCCCAGTGGGCTGACATCGCGGCCCGTGAGGACGCGGCGTCAGCCGAGGTCTGTGCGCTGGTCGCCCGGTACACCATGGGGTACATGACGTTCTCGAATCTCTACGATGATGACACTGTGCAGGCCTGGTTTGGTGACCAGACTTTGTCTGACCTAGAGCTCGACCTTGACCCCCTCAAGGGCACCGAGGTGACCGTGTCCGCCGTGAGCTTTGTCGAGGCGGACCGTCAAGCAGACTTCGGTGAAAACTGTCAGCTCATACCCAGCATTCGAGCGTCCTGTGTGTT
This sequence comes from uncultured Myxococcales bacterium, assembly GCA_937902595.1. Taxonomy (GTDB): domain Bacteria; phylum Myxococcota_A; class Bradymonadia; order UBA7976; family UBA1532; genus UBA1532. The sequence goes on along the minus strand of CALELH010000768.1, from coordinate 1,197 downwards.
CGAGATACCGGGCGCGAAGACCCGCGCTGAGATCGAGGCCATCAACGCCAATACCGCCCTGGAACCGCTGCACGGGCTCATCAACTTTGAGGTGGCCCTGGCCTGGTTGGGGTTCGCTGAAAGTATCGCCCTCTACGTTCATCTGGACGACGGTGAGGTTATCGCGCTGCGCGGATAGTTGGGAGCGATATCGAAGTCATCAATTGGGTACCCAGAGTCTCTATAGATGAGTCTTCTTGAGCCCGGAGGATATCCGAATACACCGTGTGTAGGACTCCGGCCTAGCATATCGATTCGACAGCGGCTCTGACTTGAGATGTCGTACCTGGTGGGTGATCTACCTGCGCGGTTCGTAGTGAGCGTCGAATCAGTGCGAACGACCGTCGCGGTGATCGGTTAACGTGACTTTGGAGGCTGTACGGCCTCGGCTATCTGAGCCGCGACAACGGACACGTGTCGCTTCAATTGAGGTCCTTGGTAGGGACCAAGAACGACTCGCTTCTCGGGATGCACGTTGAGATGAGCTTCGAGGGTTTCCCAAGCCGCTGCGTGCTTGTCTTTGAGCTCCATTGGACGCTTCTCAGGCACTGGGTCTGTCCACCAGCCCGGCAGTGAGTCTTCGTGCGTGAGTACGATGATCCACCTCTCGATCATTATGTCATCATCGACGGGCGTCGGGAGCGTCGCGTTCGCTAGTTTATCGATGTCATCATTGATGGCCTCGGCGCTCTTTTGAGCCCAGAGACGCTTGGCCTCGACCATGATCATTCGACGGCTTTCTGAGTGAATGGCCAGGAGGTCCAGACGGCCATTCTTCTTGCCGGGGCGGGTGACGGGCACCTCCGAATAGACTGCCCATCCTGCCGTGATGAGGACATGCGCCAGATGAGTGACCACGTGGGCCTCTTGTACATCCCACTCGTCACGGGTCGGCCAGTAGATCTTCAAGGCCTCGACGAGGCCCTCGCTGCTCTCTTTGAGGAGGTCGTGGAAGCTCTTTATCTCATTCATGAACTCATCTCCTTACGATGAATAGACCGACAATCAAACCGATTGCCAGCCACGCTTGATCTTCTCGGCGACCAGCTCATCTGCGATGGCTTGGGCGTTCGCCTCATCGGGCGCCAGGCGTACCTCGCGCTTGAGCGGGGTGCCCCGGCTCGGGCTGTAGTCTGTGAAGTGTACAACATAGGCGGG
>CALELH010000767.1 GCA_937902595.1 uncultured Myxococcales bacterium | reverse complement strand
CCCGCCGAAGAAACCAACCGCCGAGACGGCCCAGCTCATCGATGTGATCCATCTCCCTCAGGTGCTGACCGGCGATCTCCCCGAGATCCTGAGATGGACTAAACACAAGCGTCTCCACCTGGCGATAGGGCATGCCGCGGGCATCGACAGTTACAGCGTCTACCTTGGCTCTCGATCGAGGCCCCAAGGCATCATCTAGCACTCCCAAGATACGGTTAAGGCGTCCCAGGACCTGTAGATCATAGGTCACAGGGTCCAAGAGTAGAGCGTTGAGCACCTTACCCAGAAGAACCAGCGGACTCGGATACGGTTGGTCGCGGGCTGGTGTCTCTCGGTGAGGATCCTGATGCAATAACGAGACGACCATGATCCGGTCGGCCCCGCTGCGCAAGGCTGGCGCGATGGGTGTGTTCGATCTCAAACTGCCATCGCAGTACCACTGCCCATCGACCTGACGAACGGGAAATATCAAGGGGATGGACGCAGATGCGAGGACACTTGTCGCGTCGATACGACTGGGGATCGCCGTTCTTCTTGGATCCCGCGATGCTCTAAACTCCGTCGATGGGGATGTCTCTACGAAGAGCGTCGTCTGGCCATCGAAGACCCTTAACGCCGCGACCACTAGGGAATGAACGATCCCCGAGTCCACATTTCGATGAAGTTGCTCCCAGGAGATGTGATCTCGCACCACATTCTCCAGCGCAGAAGGATCGATTAAGGCGCGTCCACGGTCCACTGTCTTTCGACCGAACAGTCGCTGACGTAATCCAGTCAACCCGAAGAGTTCCATCCGTAGGTGAGTCTCTAAATTGAGGCTCGACCAGGTCTCGACGAGCTCATCAATGTTCAGATTTCCTCGATGAGCGTTGGCCGCGAGGAATGCGACATTAATCGCCCCAACGGAAGTACCGCTGTAGACCTGGAATGGAGCCACATCCCCAGGACGGAGGCCGAGGACGTCGACCATACCCGCTAATACACCCACCTCGTAGGCTCCGCGTGCCCCCCCGCCCGACAGGACAATTCCATTGACTGGGGCCTTGCTCATTTAGCTCCCTACGTAGATCGATCGTTAAACACAGGGTATCAGGGCACCCCACCCCCTGGCTAAATTGCTGAATCGATTCTCAGAGGACAGTAGCCAAGATGTCAGCGATTGAGCACAATAGAGCCAGTCAATGCTGGGGGCAGAGAGCGACTATGACATCTCTACTGGAGCTGGAGCAGATCACCGTAAGCGGCGGGCCTCGTTCAATGGGCCATCAGCAAGGCGAAGCTTTGAAGGAGCGCATCAAATCGTTTCTTGAGATGCGGTTCGCTGCGGTCCATGAGTATAGCCGCGATCGAGGTCTCGATTCGGCCGATGGCATCCTAGATATTGGTCGTGCGAGCTTGAGTATGTTCCAAGAGTGGGACCCTGACGGCTACGAAGAGCACACCGGTATCGCTGAAGGGGCTGGGGTAGACAGCGTCGAGCTGTACACAGCAACCAACATGACTGATATGCGCGACGCTCTGCTCCTAAACGCAGCTCTCTCTCCACCGACAGCGGACTCCGAGGGATGCAGCGCGCTGCTAGTCCCTGGACATCTGACCCATGATGGACACTCCATCGCGGGCCAGACCTGGGATCTAAACCCACCGGACATCGACTACATCGTGGCCATTAACCGGAGGCCCGATGAGGGTCGACAGACGTGGGCCGTGACCTGCGCTGGATGTCTAACCTTGATGGGGATTAACGACAGCGGCCTGTCCGTCGGCACCACCAACATCAAGACCTGGGGATCTCGCCCCGGGATCGGGTACCTGGCGACCTTGCATCGAATGCTGCGCGCGCGTGACGTCAGCGAGGCGGCGGCGATTCTCACAGCTACGCCACGTTCAGGAGCTCACGTATTCTGGATGGCAGATCCTTTCCAAATGCGAGAATACGAGACGAGTCCTTTTGACGCGATCCTCAGAGAGCCTACTCAGAGCGCGGTCTGTCACACGAATCACTGCATCGATGAGAAGAACATCGCGCGTCAGGCCGAGGCCGGCACCGAAAGCAGCACCTGTAGACTTGAGACGATGGAAGAGATGTTAGCCATTGGCGGACACACAACCGACAGCGTTAAGGCCATTTTCAGCGATCGAAGCCACGGGGTCTTGAGCATCAATAGATACGCAGAAGATGACCAGGGCACCGCTACAAATGCAGTGTTCATCGCGGTGCCAGCCCGTCGGGAAGCCTGGGCCTGCAGGGGGCCAGCGGACAGGGGACAGTGGTATCGATTGGGTTTCGATCGCAGCTAATCAGAGCGCGATGAGACCCCCTATACCAATCAACAAGCAGTACCAACCGAAGTGCGCGAAGCCTCCTCTTCGAACGACGCTCATAAGTACCAGGAGCGCCCCGATTCCCGCGATGAATGAGACTGCAGCGCCGACACCCAGAGCCCACCATGTATCCGAGGGTATCTGCGTCTCGAGCAGCTCTCTCGCCTTGAGGAGGGTCGCTCCGGCGATCACGGGCAGCGACAATAAGAAGCTATAGCGAGCTGCTCGCTCCCTCTCGACTCCGAGAAACATCGCCGCCGCGATGGTGCTCCCAGAGCGCGACACACCAGGAATGATCGCCACCGCCTGAGCGACGCCGATCACCGCCGCTGCCCCCAAGCTCACTCCACGCTCTCCCTGAGGAGCACGCACAGTCGCCAAGAGCACAAAGCCGGTCCCGATGAGCGCTATACAGACGACCATCGGCGAGTCGAACGCGGCCTCAAGCTGATCCTTAAACGTAAGACCAACGACTCCAGCAGGGATGCAGCCTAGGAAGATGGCACCGAGCAGACGAAGCTCCTCGTCCTCATCCCAGCGCTCTTTGATCCGCGTCAACTGCGTGAGGGCGGCCCAGGCGCTCTTGATCAGCCCTCCGACCTCACGGCGAAACACCACGAGGACGCTCAGTAGGGTGCCAAAGTGAACAGCGACCTCAAACGCCGCGCCGTGCTCTGTCTCAAGGCCCAGCAAGATCTTCGAGAGGACCAGATGACCGCTCGAAGACACGGGTAAGAATTCGGTGAGAGCTTGAACGAGCCCAAGTATAGCTGCTGGGAGAAGGTCCACGGATCTCCCTGCTTATTTGTCCGACGATTCGGGAAGGGCGTTGCCCTGCGCGTCGAAAAGCTTGATTGGACGACCAAGACCCTTGAGGCTCTCACCGATCTTACTCAGATCTCCCGCGACAATAATCGCGAATCCTGTCGAGTCTGTATACTTGGTGCCAGCGCTACGGGCCGTCTCGAGATCGATCTCATTCACTCTCTTAGGCCAGGCTGCGTACCAATCCGGTGAATAGCCATCGACGACGAGTCGGACGAGCTGCCCTGCGACGCTGCTCATACGCTCAAAGCGACCAGGGAAGCTCTTGATCATCCCCCCCTTACCTGCGTTGAGCTCCTTCTCTGTGAGCGGCTTATCACCGCTGACCCACGCAAGCTCCTTAATGATCTCATCTAGACTCTTCCTTGTCGTGTCCCGCTTGACCTTTGCGCCAATCTTATAGCTGCCAGCCTTCTGAAGGCGCTCAAAGCCACCGCGAGCGCCATAGGTGTAGCCTTTGTCCTCCCTTAGGTTCATGTTGACCCGGCCGGTGAAGCCACCGCTGAACTGCTTGTTGAAGACGAGCGTCGCGAACAAGTCCTCAGCGTCAGTACCAGCGGTCGGTCGAGCCAGTGAGATCACGGACTGGGCGGAGCCCGGGTAGTCGACGGCGTAGATCGCGTTGAGATTACTCTGGGGGGTCGCGGATGCCACAGCGAGGCTCGGTGCCCCTGTCCATTCCCCTAAGGTCGACTCAAGAAGAGCGTTGATCGCAGTCTTGGTTGTATCTCCAACGATGATAATCGTCCCACCTTTCGGTTTGACGAGCCCCTCATATCGGCCCTTCAGATCATCGAGAGTGATCCCCTCCAAAGACTGGCGCACTCCGCCCGTCAGTTGGCCTCCATAGCCAGTCCCAAAGAGGACCCGACGACGGACCGCTGTGGCACCGTAAGCTGGGCTGGCTTCTTGAGCTAGGGCCGAGGCGATCCTCTGGGCCTTCCGCCGTTCAAACTCTTTCTGAGAGAACTGGGGCCGTAGGAGTACATCGCTGAAGAGCTTAAGGGAGGCCTCTACGTTATCGGCGAGCATCTCGAGCGTGAAGACGAGCCCGTCAGTATATGCCTGACCGCCATAATCCGTCGCGAGTAGTTGAAACGCCTCGGAGAGCGCCAGGGCACTCCTATCTCCAGCGCCTTCGTCCATCATATCAACCATGAGGGATGCCACACCGGCCTTGTCTACAGGATCCGTGGCCGCCCCATGGGTTGTGACGACACGTAGAGACACCAAAGGGGCTTCGTGGACCTCAAGTAACCAAACAGCCAGGCCATTCTTGAGCGTCCACTGCTGAACCTCAGGTGGCGTCCAATTTGTTGTTCCCATTGGGTCTGGGAGTTTTGAGCGGTCGGGCCCAGACTCAGACGCAGACACCGCTGGTGCGATGGCGATGAGAGCGATGAGCGCCATCCCTAGAGTTCGAATACTCATTTGTCACCCTCCTTAGCTGAAGCCGGGATGATGTCGATACGAACCCGCTTAGCCTCGAGATACCGCTTAGACGTTCGATGAACCTCATCAGCGTCGAGGCGGGTATATCGGGCTAGATCCTTGTTGAGGAAATCGGCGTTCCCGGTGAGGTGATAGTAATTGCTCAGCAATTGAGCACGGGAGAGCACACTCTCAATTCGACCGTAGAAAGACTTCTTCCAGCCATTGAGAACCCGCGTCATTTCGACCTCCGTTGGAGGCGTAGCGAGGGCCGCGTTAAAGGCCTTATCGAGAGCTGAGACCAGCTCATCCAGGCTCTTACCTGGTGCGGCCGTCGCCTGTAACACGAAGAAGCTCCCAAGCTGCATAGACACCTGGTAAGCCGAAACATCT
>CALELH010000766.1 GCA_937902595.1 uncultured Myxococcales bacterium | reverse complement strand
TCGATTCGAGTGCATTCCACACAAGCTCGGCGATCTGCGGGGTCGCGGCTACCACCAGTCGGTTCTGATCAAAGGCTAAAGTCAGGCGGATACGGGACCCCTCCGAGCTCAAGGTCTCGCCCAACTCGATCATCTGCGCCCCGCTATAACTGGAGAGTTCGGACCAGGTATAGGCACCGTCTAACCCGTCGGCCATCCCAGCCTTTAGGGCACGCCTGAAGCGTTCAAAGGTGCTCACTTTACCGATAGGGATCACCGCAAAAGCTGGCAATGTATTGATCGCTCGTTTTCTGAGGGCTAGGTGGTCTCTGCTCTGACGTACTTCCCGACTCGGCACGCCAGCTAAGTCCAAAATACTATCCCATAATGAGCCGCGATTGATGATGCCCAGCGTGAGCCAGTCTCCAGCCCAGTCCAGACCAACATCTCTCCGCCCTGTCGTCTCTCTCAGCGTCGTCTCCAGCCACTCTCGTAGCGCGCTCTCCTGAGTTAAAGGCGCCCGAATCGTCGCCCCAGCGATGGGGCCAAGATCGGGAATCGCTCCCGGAGCCGTCCCATCAAAGATCTCTATCCCTCCCCCGATCTCACCAATCCCTGAGGCCAAGAACCTGAGCCCGCTCCCTCTAGCGGCGGAGCGCCCACGAATTGAGAAGGGTCGCAGAGTCTTCTTGAGAAACGGTCGCCATCGATCACGAAAGCGTTCATAGCCAAATGACGCGTTCACACCGAGCGCGATTTCACCAAGCTCGGGCGTAAGCGCAGCGCTTTGTCCCCAACGGGACCGCGCCTTGTCGGTGACTGTGATCTTGCCCCGTCCATCACCATGAATCAGATCTTCGCGCCTCAAGGTGCCCGCCGCGATGTTCTCAGCCATCGACTTTGGCTTACGCCCATTCAGCCATTGGAAGAGTCGAGCGCTCAGGTCAACAGCCATAAGCTCCGATCTAGCGACCCTCATGCGCGCCACCTGCGCACGAACCTCAGGACCAAAGAAACGTGTGAGCGCCCCGTATCCAGCGAACAAGATGGGATCGATCCGGTCGACGGTCCTCATTGAGCCCCTCAAGTGCCACCAGAACACTGAATCTTCAGAGAGCGGCCGTTTTCGCGTGGTCTGAGCCGCTCGGGTCTCAGTCTCTCGATTACTCAAGACAAAATGTGTGTCCGTCCTAAGAAAGAACCGACCTCTACTCTGGGCGAGTCCTGCAGCGTTCACCGCCTCTGGAACCCATTTTAATAGCCCTGCGTTAACCCTCGGCCGCTTCAGGCCCGACAGGATGACCGTTATGTCGGCGGCCACACCTAGGCCAGGGTTGCGGCTGTAGACGACAAATTGACTCGGCTCATCGTCAGGCATCTCTGACGACAAGCTCTCAATCCCCGAAGCCTTGAGAGCGGTCGCTAGGCCCCGTAGGGTCTCAGTGCTCACACGTGTGATCGGCGCCAACGCCTTCGACCAGGACTCCACAGCAGACATCGCGTCTGAGAGGTCGCCGACATGGGACCCAACCACTACGAAGGCGTCATATGGGACGCGTTCCATCAGCGCCTTGAATGGCTCCAAAGGTGTCCCGTCGCTCTTGGGCACCCTCGGGCCTCCCATGATGATCGGTCTCGGCGTCGGCACGACCTCGGAGGTCTTAGGCCGCACGTGAGACCGCCTCCCCTCACCTCGGTCCCGCAACAACTTAAGGGACTGCTCTCGAACACCGCTCAGCGTCATCGTATCAAAGGCTGACTCACCCGCGTGGCCGGCGGTCACCAGACCACTCATGAGTCGTAGTCTCCCGGATGAGAAGCTCGCAAAAGGCCCACCTAAACGAAGAAACCAAAGAGACGCCGCTCTATAGAACCGTTTATCCAGCTCGCCTCGATGGGACAATTCAGAAGGCACATTGACGTTTATGGTGAGAAGACCACCGACCCGATTGAGAGTGGCGGGAAGTCTCACCTCGATCTTGAAAGGTGCCGCGCGAAACTGGGCCCGAGGAAATCGGACATACAACCACGGGTTATCTTCAATGACGCCACTCGCGGCGGGCACTACGACGCCGTGACCTCTCGCCTTGACATGGCAGTGGGCTGCCCGGAGATCGGGCAACACGATGCCTGCTTGGTGCTCGGGCACAGGGAGCCTGAGATACACAGCCTCAGATGTGCGGGTGACGCCATCGACTCTTAGGTCAACGGTCTTATAGCGTCTCGCCGCCCTCTCTCCTGTGGTGCGCTGCCGCGTGGGGCCGGGGTCTGGGTGCTGCCGTCGCTCAACAGTGTCTTTGGGTGGTGGAGCCGCCTCATCCTCAGTGGCCTTCTGACACCCCAAGAGTCCTAAGACGATCAGGTAGACCGCACAGCGATGTGGAACGTCACTCAGAAGCACGTTAGATCACCATCAATTCAGCTTGGTAGGCACCCTAGCATCCTAGCTTTCGTCTGCGAGCCTTGTCGGTTCTTCCTTGCCATCAGCGTCATTGCGACGCATAGGTTCACCATGAAGACTTACTCGATCATGAACGCGCCCGACCATGAACTCTGTCGCTCTTCTGCCGCGGTACAGGTGGCGGAGTTGTCACGGTCGAGCGACCTCTTCCTCAGCCACTTCGAGCATAGATTTCATCTGCCGCTTCCCGATACTTGGAGTCCGGGAGGTCAGGCGGACTTAGTCCCTGGGCCCTACTGGGAAGGCGGTCATCTAAGAGAGCACAAGTTCCGCCATTTTCGCTATGACAACCCAGTCGGGAGCTTCAACCCCGGCCATCGGGCAAAGTGGACCGCTCACGAGCTGTGCCACGCCCTCGTCGGATTCGCCTGGCGACCGGATGCGTCTCCTCTGTTTCACAGTCTGACCGCTCGGCTCGCGGAGGTTTTGCCCGTTGCGCTTTGGTATTTCTTCGACGAAGCAGACGTAAATCGATGCCGAGCACATTCCGGAAGCGGCGCGCTCTTTGGGCAGTTTTGTCCCGCCTGCGAACACGCCGCCGCTCTACCACCAACGGGCCCCATAGACGAGGGGCTCATCGTGGCAGGCAGAGAGTTTGTTATGGCTGAATTGGCCGCCATAGCCCGTTCGAAGCGGCAGGGACGACCCGTCGGTCACCGATATGCGACCCTCGACCTCACGACCGACTCTCTAGCTTGGACGAGGTCGCATCTTCCCCGACTCAACTCATCGGGGTTCCACTGGCATCGAGAGCTATTTCTCGGTCCTACCCAAGGCGCCTTTGATCACCTCGAAGACCTCGAGGCCCGAGTCATAGAAGTGATGAACGCTATCACCGGCGAAGCCTCTGCGAGCCCTCTCAAGGGCGATCGGTGGCTCTGGATGGCGCAGGATATTGCCTGGCGTCTTATCACCGTACGAGAAGATTGCGAGGGCGAGCTCGTCAACGACCTGGAAGGCCTCGTTACTCGCCTCGCTATGTCTCCCGATGAGGCGACGATCGCCCAGACATCTCAGGATTATTCAGCTCTGTGTGGGGAGTGGTTCCTACCACCACACGAGGAGGTGTTTGCCCTAGGCTATGCGTCTCCATGTGGCCATGGCGCCGCCGTAGGGCAGATCGTTGAGGGCGTCGAACAGACCATGCCGAACACCACAGCCCTGCTCGGTGAAGCGACCACTATGGTCATAGAGGAGTTCGCTAAATCAAGCGTTCCTGAGCGTGGTCCTTTGGCCCGTCGTGTCGCGCAGATGTTGACAGAGCAAGCGCCAGGAGCGACGGCGGATGTCGCCAGCTATGAGGCGGCGATCGCTCATCCAGCTCCGCCCGACGCCGTCTCCGATTCCTTGTCTGGGCCTCATCCCAGATCTAACGAATGGACCGCGGCCTCTGGAGTCGAGGTTCTTTACCTGAAAGCTGATGTGTCGGAGATCATTAATCTCGTGGATGATCTACCTGACGAGCTCCCTGAGAGGCCTCACATTCTAGCTATTCGCCGGGCGTCCGATGGCGACGTGATCGTCGCCGAGATCTCCCGAGCAGCGGCCGAGCTGGTAGAAACCCTTCGCGAGGTCCCAGGCCCTTGGACCGAGTCCAGTCTCTCCGAACTCGAGTTTAAGTCCCTCAGGGATCTAGGGCTGCTCGTCCCGGCTCGCTATTCGATGGAGCAGCCGCTGACCGGCGGCGCGTAACTCTGGGACATGGACGACGTCGTCGCTGGAACCGTTCAGTGCGAGCTCCGCCAGGCCAGCCGCGAGTTCTTCCCCAGTCATTGAGCGGTATCTCGCCGTAAACCGCTTGGCTCCAAGGAGGCCCAGACCTCCGAGTAGACCATCGAGAATGGGCGCTCCAATACGCTCACCCGGACGAGCGTCATCGCGCTCCCCAAGGATGAACGAGGGACGCGCGACCAGCGCCGGCAGGTCGCTTCGCCTCAGCTTGTCTTCCGCCTGAGCCCTCGCTTTGTAATACGCTGAGCTTGAGTCAGGCTTAACGCCGACTGCCGACAGGTAGACAAACTTCGGCCTCTCCTCTAAGGGAACACACGCGTCGATGAGACACGCAGTCAGGCCGAAATCGACCGCCTCGTAATCACCATCTCCACCCCGCGTTCTCGCCTTCGTCGTGCCCAATAGCCCGAAGACAACCGTAGGTTGAACAGCCTTCATCTCGCCGATCATCGAGGCCGCATCCCATTCAGCGGTAGAGACCTGCGCGCCCTGCCGCGTGAAGGTCTCAGACCAGTGCTCCAGGCGACTCGAGTCAGGGCGAATATGCGCTACAGTGGGCACACCAAGCGCTGTCAGATGCTGAACAACATAGCGCCCCGTCAGGCCCGTCGCACCAGCGACAAATGCGCGGTCTAATTTCCGTCTAGATTCCATGACCTCATCCCGTGGTTCTAATCGACTCGTCGAAGACACCCCAAGGTGCTACAGTGAATTTCGGTACTGTTGGAGGTTAACTAACGATGCAGAATCTAAAGAACAAGCCCGCTCCTCAGGAAACTGAGAAAATAGAAGCTCGCAAGAAGGCTCAGCAGGAGGTCTTGCACTCTATCCGCGAGGACGCTCAGCGCGATCCAAAGTCGTACCTCATGGAGACCGTCGTCCCCGGGGGCGGGGAATAAGAGACCAAGCGCTCAATCGACTGGCCGGTCTCGAATCCGAGTACGCGATCCGGTTTACTCCCCATCAAGAGACGCCAGCTCCGGGTAATGAGGTCATCTTCGCCGCCCTGTCGGCTGCCATCCGCTCCGGCATTGCGAGCCTCCCTGGCCACGCTAGGCCGGGACACAATCGTGTCTTCTTAGCTAATGGTGGGTGCTATTGTTACGAGTTCGTACCTCAGCACCCGCATGGTGGCCTCTTCGAAGCGGCCACGGCCGAATGCCGAAGCCCATATCAAATCTTGGTTCAGCAGCGCGCTCAAGAGCAGATCATTCTCCAGGCCATTCCAGCGGCTGAAGAAGAGCTGAGGCTTCTCGGTCATCCAGGTCGCATTGGTCTCCTCCGTAACGCGAGAGACATCGAAGGCAACATATACGGCCCCCAGGAGAATTATGAGGTCATCGCTGGTTCACCTTGGATGCTCCGGATCTATCGGCTTGGCCTTGGGCTCCTCTGCGTCCCACTAGTTCTAGTCACCCTCGCCCTGTGGGTAGCCATCATCGGTGTCATGCTCATCGCATTGGCCCTGATGATCGTCTTCATGATCATCGATGGCCTCTTGGGTTTACTGACATCTACTTCAGCACCTATGCGAGCGGCGATCGCTGACCGAGGCCTGAACTGGTGGTTCCTCTTCGGCTGGCTGGAGATCATTCTGCAAAACAGCTTGGTTTGGCCCGTGATAATTCCCTACAGCTGGATGGTTCGGGTCCTACTCTTCAGGCAACAGCGTCGCGGAATGATGAGTTTTCTTGTCAGTCGACCGGTCATTACCGGAACAGGCACTCTGCTGGACGATGGCTCATTTGCTCTGTCGGAGAAGGCGCCGGGCATAGGCAGAGTTCATCGCTGGTCCCTCGCCATGGCCGGTCACTCCATCTTTGACAGCGGGAATCTCCTCAAGGGGATCTTAAGCCCAGCCCTCGCGGATCTGCGGTCCTTCACCGCCCTCTTCAATGGTCGGCTAAGAATGCAGCTGGGTCTCTCCGATGGAAACAGGCTAGACGTCGCAGAGTATCTGAAGGTGGGTATGACTGTGCTGGTCATCGACATGGCTGAGGCAGGGGCCCTCGAGGACGCCCCCCTGGTCAAGTCACCCGTCTCGGCCCTGCATAGGATCAGCGCCGATCCATCCCTGACCACCCAGGTCGACCTCAAAGGTGGGGGCACCTGTACGGCTCTAGAGCTACAGCGCTGGTATTTGGAGCGTGCTGAGCTCTTTGTGAAGAACCTCAAGACAACCTCAATTGAAGCCCTAGACATCATCGCTCTGTGGCGCGAGACCCTCGATGCCCTCGCAGATTGCCCGGAATCATTGGTGGGACAAATCGACTGGGTGACGAAACGATATCTCTTGGAGGCCGCCGCCGATGACCTGAGCTTAGCAGCGCGTAAGAAGGTCGACCTTAAGTATCACGAGCTCGGTGTTGGATACGCCGACCGCCTCAGAGAGCAGGGCTTCGCCAGACCATTAGTCGCTGACGAAGAGGTGACCTTCGCTATGTACCAGGCACCGGAGAACAGCCCCGCCTTCGCTCGTGGACGCCTCATCCGAGAATGGTCCGAGGATGAATCTGTCTCTTGGGTCAGCTGGTCGTCAGCCCGCTTGCGCCAGGAGGGCAAAAGCCGCATTGTGCGTCTCGACGATTTTCGGAGCGGCGGTTCATAGCCGTCCAGGGACACACTAGATG
>CALELH010000765.1 GCA_937902595.1 uncultured Myxococcales bacterium | reverse complement strand
GGGGCAGCCGGGCCGACCGCCTTGTCTGGGATCCCGCATCTGACCGCCGAGCGTGTACGCGCGCTGCGGGATGAGTATTGGATCTCGTCGGTTGGGGATCTCCTTCAGGTGATCAGTTCTTCAAATTACCGGGTCGACTTGGAGTCATTGCTTCACCTAAAGCGGGACCAAGTCGTCGAGCTTGAGGCCCATCTACGTGGGTCCGTACCCCAAGCAGCGGCCCTCCAGGTCACGACGATGCAGATCTTTGGTCTTGGCGCGGCAGACCAGGCGGATGGCAGCGCCCTTAAGCGGGTGACGGTTCCGGAGCTTGATCTCGATGAGAGCGCTAACCACATCCCTGATATGCCACCCATATTGAGCCAGGGACAGCGCGGTACCTGTGTGGCGTTTGCGAGCACGGGGGTGCATGAGCATTTTCGGCGGGTCAATCAGCTCGGAGGCGAGACGCTGTCACCCCAGCATCTCTATTACGAGTGCAAAGCCCGGGACAATTACCCCGGGAGTGGCACCTATCCGAACATCGCCGCCACCATCTTGGCGAATTTGGGTCAGTGCCTGGAGACGGAGTGGCCCTACGAGAGTGATGATGTCAGGGGAAATGAGGGCCAAGGCCCACCACCTCCAGGTGTCCAAGAGGCAGGGCTACACCAGAGAATCGCCGGCGCTGTGAAGTTTAAGGCTGTTGGCGCTGGCTGCGTGCACACCCTCAAGGCGATCCTGGCCGGCTATGTCGACGGCGGCCAGACTTTGCGCGGTCGGTCCATCCTCTTTGGTGTACCGCTCTTCGCGAACTTCACGGGTGGGGAGACCGCTCGGGCCGGCAAGGTGTTTATGCCTCTGCCAGGGGAGCAAGCCCAGGGGGGACACGCCATGGCGATCGTCGGGTATCGGGATGGGCCTGCTCCGGGCGGAGGCTACTTTATTGTGCGCAACTCTTGGGGAACCGACTGGGGCGGAGCAAACCCCGACGGACCCGGCCACTGCCATATTCCCTACGCCTATATGGAGAGATATGGTCGCCCTGACGCCTACGCTTTCGTCACGGAAGAGGAATGGAAGCAGCTTCATTCTGGGACGGGACCGTCCACCGATCCCACCAGGGCGAGAGCCGTCGAGCGCCTGAACCCAGGTCTGGTGCAGTGGATGAACGCAAAAGGCTGGACCGGGCTCAGGCCCATTCAGGAGGAGGGCGTGCACGCCGTTCTGGATGGCGCCGATGTGCTCATCTCGGCGTCTACGGCCGGGGGGAAGACCGAGGCGGCCTTTCTGCCGGCCTTGACCGGCATCGCCGGGGTCACAGACGGGGTCGGCTGCCTCGCCATCGCACCTCTGAAGGCCTTGATCGATGACCAGTACGACCGGCTCCATGACATGGCGCGTTACTGTGAGATCCCCGTGTGTAAGTGGCATGGTGGGGTGTCGGCGAGCGCTAAAGCCCGGCTGCTCAAAGACCCACGCGGGCTCCTGATCATCACGCCGGAGTCTCTCGAGGCGATCCTCTGCAGCAAGCCCAAGGACGCGGGGCCGCTGTTCGCTAAGCTAAAGTATATCGTCGTCGACGAGCTGCACGCGTTTATCGGCAGCGAGCGAGGCCGTCAGCTGCAGTCGCTCATGACCCGGGTCGAGGCAATCGCTGAGGGCACGGTTCAGCGTATAGCGCTGTCGGCGACCATCGGCGATATGGCCCAGACCGCCGAGTATCTGCGTCCCGGCGGCGGACCGAACGTGCAGATGGTGGTGGCCGAGGACGCCGGTAAAGAGCCCGTGATCCAGATCAGGGCCTTCGAGTCGACGGATCCCGAGGCCGAGGAGAGCGACTCGCTCTCACCCATCGCCGACGCGTGCTTCGACCTCTTCGCTCAGAGTGACAACCTCATCTTCGCCAACAGTCGGCAGCGGGTAGAGTTGCTGGCCACGATGCTACGAGACCGGGCCGTCGCCGAGGGGCTGCGGGACGTCACCTTCCTGCCCCATCACGGGAGCTTGTCCGAGTCCCAGCGACGCTTCGCCGAGGCGGAGCTCAAGGACGGTGATCCACCTACATCCCTGGTGTGCACGAGCACCATGGAGCTGGGCATCGATGTGGGTCACGTCAGCACCGTGGCTCAGGTGCGTTGCCCCCCGGGCGCGGCCTCACTGCGGCAGCGACTGGGGCGCTCGGGCCGCAGCGGTGACCAGCCGTCTAAGCTGGTGATGATGCTTGTGGAGGACGCCTTGGACGAGAAGGCCTCCTTAGGCGACCGCCTGCGGACGGAGCTTGTGCAGAGCTGCGCCATTGTTGAGTTACTCAGGCAGCGATGGTTTGAGCCGCCGCCGCCCGCGCCGCTCCATCTGTCCACGCTCATCCAGCAGATCTTGAGCATGATCAAACAGCGCCAGCGGATCGAAATGCGAGAGAGCTGGACGCTGCTGTGTAAAGACGGCCCCTTTCGACAGGTTGACCAGCAGACCTATATCGACGTGCTCAGAGCGCTTAAGGACGCCGAGCTCGTCGCTCAGGACCCGAGGGACGGGCGCCTCATGTTGGGGGCGGAAGGTACCGAGCTGCTCGACTTCGAGGCGCCAGGTTCTGGTGGCGCGCGGATCATGCGCTTCGTCGCGGCCTTTAACGCGCCCATGACCTACCGCCTTCACGGCGAGGGGGCGCTGCTCGGTCAGATCCCCATCGCGTCGCCGATCTCCGTGGGCATGACCTTGGCTTTTGGTGGTCGTCACTGGACCGTAGATCGCTTTGATCGAGACAAGCTTCGTATCGATCTGAGCCCTGGCGCTGGTGGGAAGCCTCCTCGATTTCTGGGGACGGCCTTTCGAGTTCACGGGCGAGTCCGCGATGAGATGCGCGCTCTCTACGAGAGCGACCGTCGGCCGGCATACTTGGACGAGTCGGGCCTACGGCTCTTGGCGGAGGGGCGTCAGACATATCGAGATCTGGGCCTGTCCGATCGCGGCTTCGTCGAGACGGATCGCGGGGGGCTCCTCCTGCCTTGGTCCAGCGACGTGGTCGCGCACACGCTGGCGATCCAGCTGCGCGCCGTGGGGCTGGAGGCGCGGGCTCAGGGGATCACCATCTCGGTGCCCGGTGATCAGGCGACGACTCGAGATGCCCTGGCCCAGGTCGCGGGGCGCGCTTGGGATCCGGTGGACTTAGCCAGCGGGGTTGAGAACCAGATCGAAGAGAAGAACGACCACCTCCTGACTCCGGCGCTCTTGGCACGGGAGTACGCAGCCCGGGCCTTCGATCTGGACGGATCCGCTCAGGTAGTGGCCTCGCTTCTGGGTCAACTCTAGCCAGTTGCTTGGGCTCACCTGACCAGGCGTGGATCGCCGTCATGAGGGGCGCGAGATGGATTTTGGATGAGGGTTCTCAGGCTCTCTGGTCAATGAGGTAAACAGCCTCGAAAACGCCTAGCTTGCGGTCTCGCGAAACCTGTTGCATCATCGTGTCTCAGAGGGGCAATTCTCCAAGGGGGGAGTGGGTTGTTACACCACAGATACCGTCCGTTTTTCGCGGTCTGGGCGATCTGCGCGATCACCGCGCTGGCGCTGCCCTCCGTGGTCTCTGCGCAGACAGGGCAACGGGCGCATATCGCCGTGATTGTCGATGATTCAGCGAGCATGTCCGGAAGCAGCTCTGGTAATCGCAAAGGTAGAGATATGGATGGGGTCGCAGCCTACGCTGCGAGCCAAGTGTTTCGTATGGCGCCGCGCGACGCACGGATGGGATTGTTTACCTATTCGTCCATCGGCCGAGACAGCAAGCAGCCCTTGTTTAAATTGTCGAACGCCGTTCGTCGGAGCGAGCTGGCGAGCACGGTCACTGGAGTTCTCACGAATGTGCCGAACAATCGCCACCCGTACTCTTTCAATCAGACACCCTGCAACACGGCGTTGAAGGCAGCGGCGAATTGGCTGCGCACATTACCGAAGCCTGGCGATTCGAAAGTCGCGGTCAAGTCGACCATCTTCTTTCTCACTGATGGGGTCTGTTCACGGGGCGAGGATGTACCGTCCACCCCAGGGTATCTGAATGGCATTGAGCTCTTCGTCATCGACTTCAGTGTGAAGGGGTTGTCGAGGGGACTTAAGGAGGCGGCGTTTAAGGTCGAGGCCGTCAAGTCGACCAACGCGCTGCGCATCCTCAATGTGCTGGACACCTTCGGCACGGTGATGGACGACTTTGAGGGGCGCTCAGGGAACACTCGCCGCACCCTAAAGTCCCAGGATCTAGATCAGCTCGCGAAGGACACAGCCCAGGCTTATCGCGTTCATGTGTTCACCACCGCGCCCGGCGCGGCCGACAGCTCGGCCTTGCTGAATAAGCTCTCAGATCGAGTGAAAAGCGAGCAGCGATTCGAGACAGGGCAGTGGTCTTGGTGGCAGGGACAGGGGACATTTCCACCCAACTTTCAACGAAACAAACATTGGACGAAGGGGCAGTCGACCCAACCATTTCATTGGGCGTATCTGGAGCTGTACCCCTCGGAGCTCGAAGGGCTAAAGGACATCTTCTCGGAGAAGGGGCGCGAGAACATCGTCCGGCCTGAGTGGATCATCACCTTCGACCAAAAGCGTTATCTCAGCAGCTGCCAGGACCGGACGGCTTCTACGGACGTTATGGTGGGTACTGAGAGCAAGCGCGAGCCTGCCTTGATCTGTCCAACGGTCTCCGCTCAGGTAATGAAGGCGGACAAGAGCGTGGAGCCCCTTAGCTTTCGGACGTTGAATGTCGCCTACTTGGGTGGCGGCGCGGCCGCTGGATACCCGTCGGATCTCGAGGCTAAGTTTGTCTATAAGACCGTGCTCCATGGTAAGGCGAGCGGCTACAAGGAGCGCACCGCTGACATGGGGCCGGTGGCTAAGAATAGGCCTGAGTGGCTCGCGTCTGCAAAGCTTCCCATCTGCCACGACAAGTCCATGCCTCCCAATGAGGACTATGACATCGGTGATCTGAGCTTGACCTTTCAGCTCGTCAATAACCGATTGACGCCACCGCGGCTAGCCGCACGAATCCCCAGCAGCCAGTGCTTTGACGCGGACGCAGATGGGGACAAGGAGTTTAATCAGCGCTACGGCGGGATCGACTGTAATGACCAAGACGCTGACATAAACACCAAGCAACCCGAGGTGTGTGATGGAAAGGACAACGACTGCGACGGTGACCTCGATCCCAATGCTTTGGCCGCTCTCAACAGCGCCGTCCTCCCACCGAACGCGCCATACACCTGTGATGGCCAGATCTGCACCTGCACGAGCGGAGAGCGGCGAGGGAAGTCGTTTAAGCGGTACCTCCTTAAGGCCGACAATATAAAGGGGGTCGATGAGGGCTGCGCTAACTCTGACGACGATGGGTTCGCCAACCATCGTGGCGGGGAGTACTCGACGAACGACGCAGACAACGATGGCTGCTTGGATGCGAGTGACGAGACCAAGTTTGATTTCTGTAACCCTACGCTTAAGGCGGATTGTCGTAATCAGTGCACCTGGGGACTAACCGGTGGTGGCGCGAAAGCGAAGGACGGCGCGGTCGTCTTTGACGCAGGGGACCTGACTCAGTCGCCCAACGGGAGTCAGACCGTCTCGCGAGATGTCGACACCAACGTCCTTGAGTTCAAGTGTCCGGGGGCAGAGAGCCTCAGTGAGTTCACCGTCAAGTTTGAGGCGGACTCGGCCGGGGCGTCCTGTTTCTCGGTCGCCAGTGTGGCGGAGAGCTACACCGTATCTCAGCAGGGGGCGGTGAAACCCATCGAGTTGAGAGTCACTCGCCAAGCTCAGTGCGGTAAGGTCCACGCGCCCAAGGAAGGAGAGGCGGACCCAGGGAAGATAGAGAAACACCTCGATTTGATTGGTCGCCTCATCCCGCAGGGCGCGGCGGCTGGGAAGTTCAGCCCCCTCGTCTTGCGTGTCAAAGCGTCGTTCAAGCAGTCCATTGAACTCACCCACAAGGGAGCCCTCGTCGACCTGGGCGATCGAGACTATGTGGCCTCGGCCAAAGACGGCAGCATGGTGACCATGGCCATCAGCCCCACGGTCGGTACTTGGATGAAGAGGTATGTGCGTCCCGTCTATGCTGGCGCGAACCATCTGAACGTCGATGACCTGAGCGAGAAGATTAGTCCGTTCTTGAAACCTGGCGAGGGGGATTGGACCAAAGAGCGGGAAGCGCGCAAGCAGCGCGGCCACGTGTATGGACTCCTCTTTAGCGATTGCAATACGCCTTCCAAGGTGGACGCCGACGGCAAGAACGAAACGGGTGGGTCTATCTTCGTGATGGACGCGAGCGAGCGGACGCGGGATGTCTGCTTGAGCTTGAATCCCAAAGAGCTGGCCATCTGTCCGGGTGGGGGGCTGTTTACCTTTGGCTGTGACTCCCTAGACACGAGCTTGGCAGACTCAGCGGTCAAGCCCGCGAAGATCGTTCTCGAGAACGTCGGTCACGGTGACGACTCGTCGCTCAAAGTGGGCGGTGGTCTCGGTAAGCGCGAGCACCGCGAGGTCTTCGTGAACGTGAAGATTGAGCGCGGTTTTCTAGATTGGCTCAAGCCCGGCAAGGCCTCCGACGGTGGTGGTCCAGGCTGGTGGTGGATCGTGTTGTTCGCCTTTATCTTTATTATGTGGGGCACGTTGTCGACCCAGGGGAATTGCTACGACGGGAAGAAGGTCGCTCGAGGACCGATGCTCTTCTACTTATCCGTCTTAGCGCTGGGCGTGTGCTACGTGCTCTTCGTGGTCGCTGAGTGGAGCCCATTGTGATGATTTTTGAGGAGTCGGTATGCCGGTAGCCATCAAAGCGACCTGTGAGCAGTACGTCGACATCAACGGGAAAGACCACTTCCTGGATGAGATGGAGAAGCTCGTCTCTGGGCCCATCTCGGGTAGCGAGCTCTACAAGGGCGAGTTTAAGGGGTCCGTGGTCAACACGACCTTTGGGTTCTTTGGCCTCTTTCGTAAGCAAGATCTCTACGGACGATTTAAGCAGGACGTGAACTTCTCTCATCGGCCGAAGCATCCCATCGTCATCGAGCGTGGGCGCTGCTTCAAGCGGGCCGAGGACGCGGTGCTCGACGCTCAGCAGCATATGACTGGTGACGAGCTCGCTGAGGAGCTTGAGCCCATTAAAGAGATCAACGGTCTGCGATTTTATGTCGCGATCACTAATCAAGATGAGCGTTTAGACTGTATCGATATTTGGCAAGTCAGTATTTCACAGTCTGTCTAAGGCTGAGACAAGACTGCGGGCCTTGGGGGGACCGCAGGTAAAGTAAGGAACGGGAGCATGACGGAACAATCGATTAACGAAAAGTATGACGAGACCTTTACCCGGCCTATCGGGACGGTGTTTCCCACCTTCTTCATCGGGGTGGGAGGCTGCGGCTCGAGCATCATCATGGAGATCCGCAAGCATTTGACCGCTCGACCTGATTGGAAGGAGCGGTACGAGAACCTCGTCCACTTTATGGCCTTCGACACCGACAAGGATGACTTGGCGGAGATGAAGGGCAAGGCCGAGACGTTTCTCATCTCGGACTTTCCTAAGGGACAGTACGTCAGCTTGCAGACCGGCCGTGAGTATAAGGACGAGAACAGCTTCTTTACTCAGTGGTGGTCTGATTGGTACGCGACGCGACCTGACTCAACCAAGGGCGCAGGGCAGATTCGTATGGAGTCTCGCCTGTCTCTCTTCTATCAGCTCGACGAAGACCGCGCTGGTATCGTCAAGCGCATCGACGAGGCCATCAGCCGCTCGAAGGACCACCGGAACGCGTTTCGCGCCGTGCGTCCAGCGCAGGCCAACGTGCACATCTTCGGCTCTGCGGCCGGTGGCACGGGCTCCGGTGGGATGCTCACTCTTGGATTGTTAATGCAAGAGCAGCTCCGCGCGGCGCGGCTCAGCCCCGTGATCGTGGCCAACGTGGTCTTGCCGACCTTGTTCTATCGGAAGGTCCGTCACCGCCTACACGACGACATCCGCTCTAACGGCTACGCGTTTTTGAAGGAGGTCGAGTGGTTCATGACCCTGGGGTATAATAACAACCCCCGCATGCTCCGGGGCGACGTGAAGAACCCGCTCGAAGACAAGATTCAGTTCCACTACAACCCATCGACGCGGGACGCTGATAATACGCAATTCGTGACCCAGCCCCCCTTCGATCTGGTCAATATTATCGACCAGCCGGGTGACTTTGCCTTCTCCGATCCGCGAGAGATTTATCCCGCCATCGGCTCCGCAGCCTATGTTCAGCTCTTCAGCGCGATCATGGGCCAGCGCGACAGCGAAGAAGACAACTACTACAAGAAGATTAAGCACCTAGAGGACGGGTTCTCCCTGAACTTCGGCACCTATGGTCTCTCTGTCTTGGAGGTGCCCGACCGAGCCATCGCCGATTATTGCGTGGCTCGAATGGGGGCGGTGTTCGCCAAGGACTTGGTGTCCGGTGGCTCCGTGTCCGTCGATGATTATTTCGAGCGAGCCTTCGAAGAGTACCAGGCAGCCGGTGGCGCTAAAGAGGCGATCAAGGAGGGCGCGGCCCTCAATATTTTGCTAGACGCAGGCTTGTTACCCGCGCTCGCGGAGCTGAAGAAGGCCGATGACGAGAAGATCGCAGACCAACTGTTGAACGCCTTTGGCTCGAGCTGGGATTCTGGATTCTTACCCAAGTTTGAAGAGGTTCGCGCTCGTATCAGCAAGGTCGCTGGGGCGACGGCTAAGAAGGAGCTGCGCGAGGAGATGTTACTGCGCGGTATCGACGCCGACGCGAAGAAGCCGTGGACGAATGTTCGTGGCGAGTGGGATGACCGTAAGAAGAAGTTCGTCGACCAGTACGAGACCGGTAAGCGGCGGATGAAGGCGGCGCTCGAGGCTGAGGTCAAGTCTGGGAAAGACACTCTCAGCGCCATGATTGAGAACACGGGGACGGGCGACCAAAAGGCGAACCTGAACCCCCTATCCATCCAGCTGGCGTTGGAATACATCGGACGCAAGCATAAGGCCAAGGATGTGGCCGAGCGCTCCCTCAACTTCGAGGGAGAAGCGGAGGTCTTGGCGAACCTCGAGGTGTGGGCCCCCGAGTCTGCTGCTGAGAAGGCGGCCAAGCTCATCGGGAAGGACATCGACGACTGGAAACAGGCGCCGCAGACGATCGTGGAGTTCTTTCAGGGGTTGGTTTCAACGGCGCGGAGCTCGGCGCAGAAGTGGGCCGAAGGTACGGCGCTCAAGGAGCTGTCCGACGAGCTGGAGAAGAAGCGCGACCAAGGCGACAGCCTTAAGAAGATCGTCGAGAACCTCCCCAGGGAGTTCGAGAACCAGGCTAAGGCGCTCATCGAGAGCGACTCAGCTGTCGGTAATTATGTGCTCGCCAGCGAGGTGCTTCGTGGCGCACGGACCCAGAACCGATATTGGGATCGACTCTTTGACTATATGACTGACAATAAGGGGTATAAGCAGAGTCAGATGAACGGAATCTTGTCCGATTACATCGAGCGAGATGACCTAGATTATACTGCTGACCCCATTCGTCTCTTCGGCCTGAAGCGTCGTTGTCTTACGGCGATCCGAGCGGCTCAGAAAGAAGCAAAGAAGAAGAAGCTCGACGAGGAGACCGAAGTACGTCGGGCGGTGAAGGCGGCCATCGTCGCGTATTGCCAGGAGAAGGCGATCACGGCGGTCGTCGGTGAGCGGAGCGCTGGTTCGGACCGCAAGAAGAAGGGGCTCATGCTCGATGAGGCGCTCATCCTTGAGGCCAAGTGGGAGCTTGAGTGGCTCTTCGCCGCTGATCACCTCGACAATTACGGTGACATCTTCACCGAAGAGGACCGGCAGATTCGACGACGTGAGCTCTACTCTAAGTGGGAGCCCACGGATCAGAAGGTGGACCAGTATATCAAGGAGAAGCTCACGCACTTGGTAGACAAGTCACGCGTGTTGGCTCGACTGCGCTTGACGGACTCGTCGGCGGTGGATCCTTTCATCTTCGTGGCGCTTGCTGCTGATTATGACCTGAATAACGGCGGAATGAAGTGTACTTCGCACTCGCTCAAGAAGATGGTTCAAGACAGCCATGAGCTTGTCCGAGACGCGCGGGTCCTCGACAATTGGATCGATGAGAAGCGTCTGGTGGTCTACCAAGGGATGGCGGGGCTACCCGTACACAACTTCTGGCCCATCAACGGCGAGCTCAAAGACTCCTACGAGCGTGTCTACCGTGAGTATGTGACCGGGCATGACCCTCAGGGGAAGCCGACCGCTGACTTTCCTTCGCACATCGACACGAACTTTGAGGATCCCAATGAGTGGGATCCGAACACCGTCCTCCCGAGCTTGGAGCCGGGTCGAGCGCTCAAGAAGCTCGCTGATTCGGATCGGCTCTTCTACGAGTGCTTGATCTTTGATCACGCTCATTACTTCACCATCAATGGGCTAGACCAGGTAGAGGCGGGCGCCCGTGCCCAGGTCGAGATGGACCGATTGATCGCCAAGATTGATGAGCAGCTCGGCTTCCCATCGGCGTATGTCAAAGAGAAGATCACTAAGCAGGTCAAGAAGATCATCTCTAGTCGCTTAGAGACGGACACCGATAAAGTGACCTGGTGGTTCCTGAATATCCCGTCTGAGACCGATGACATCGACGACGATGATTGGGAGGCCAAGATCCTGAGCGAGGCGCGTCCTCAGCAGATGGAGCTCTTGGGCGACCGACTCGACCGCGCCTTGGCCTATTGGTCACGGAACATCTTGCGCAGCGGCGACGCTGTGGACCGTAGCTTCACCGACCGATTGACCAGCCGGATTAAGGCCGGTCACGCGGAGACTTCAGGTCAGCTCAACCCTGAGCCGTTCCAGCGTGAACTCTTGGAGAAGTTCCTGAAGCCATTCCAGAAGGAGAGAGATCTCTACAAGGCGAAGCTCCAGCAAGGCCATCGCGTTAAGGATCTGGCTGGCGCCTACGAAGACGCGGTGACGCATATTCGTGAGGTCTATCTGAGCATCGGGAAGTAATCCGAAGTTTGGCTTCTCCAACCGGTCATCGGTGGTCATAAATGGTCGATCAGCTGCTCAACCCAACCCTCGTGGTCGCTATCGGCGACTTCGGGGGGCGTGTCGTCGAGGCCCTGCAAAAGCAGGCGTATAGCCTCTCCGATCGCTATGGCTATGCGGCAGTGCGCAACTTCGCTACGTTGCGAATTCTGACCCGCAGCGAGCTCGAAGAGGCCGAGGCCCGTGGTGTGGTCGATGCGCTGTGTGAGTTGACCGGCGACTCCCTGAGTACCTTCGGTGACAGCCAGTTTGACCGACACCGATGCGTCTGGTTCGACCCCGATGATGTGGACCCAACGATGGTTCAGGCGGACGGGGCCGACGCTCACCTCTTTGGCCGGCTCTTGGAGGACGCTTATCCGGGCCTACGGCCCAACGACCAATCGGTCCGCAAGGCACCAAAGCAGCTCTTTCGTGAAGCCCTCTTAGGGATCATTAAGTCGCTCTTTCGGGTGGACCGGTTCGTTGGCTATCACCCTGACCATGACCGCGCGGGCTCGAGACTCGATGTCTATGTGGTCGGGCGTTTCGACTGTCAGAGCATCGGGCATCTGGGCGGTGACGCACATCACGGTCACCTCTTGGCGAGGTTTCTCGAAGAGCACGTCCACTGCGCGCTCGCTCAGTCTCTGGAAGAGCTCGTCCATGGTCCACTCAGCACGCTCTTTAGGCCCCATCACTCTAACCTCGCGTGCACTCACCTCGTCGCGCTGCCCGTCGTAGAGGCGGGCGCTCAAGGTGGGTTTGACGAGGCGGTTGATCGGGCGCGCCGCACCTTCGCGCGTTACATCGTGCGCCGACAAGAGGCCTTGGACACGCATGGATGGACGGTCCCCGGGCGCTTCTTGCTCGCCGAGGACCGCTCTGAGCGCTACGTTCTGAGCGAAGAGCAGCTCATCGACTCGATTCGACAATTCATCTACCTGCTGACGTTTCGGCGTAACGGCGCCCCTCTCGTGCTCCGGGATCTGGTCCATCCGCTCCCCGATGTCGATCGTCTCCGAAACCCCGTAGATTACGCGTCTCGAATCTGCGGCGCCTTTAGCATCGCTATGAGCGAGTTTCCCGTTGTGGAGATGGTGCGCTATCTCCGCGATCGGCAGTGTATCGGGATCTACAACGCCTTTAGCGATGGCGCTCAGGACGAGAAATACAGCAAGGATATGGAGGCGGCTTCTCCCTTTGAGGCGCCAGAGCCCCTCACTTCTGACCTGATCAGTCAGGTCGAAGTCATCTACGGAACGGACGCTGGTAGCCGCCGCTCTGCGGGGGCGCTCCAGGCCCAAGGTTTGTCCCAAGAGGTCGGTTCGACCCGGCCCAACCAGAGCGGACCTCTCAACACCCAGGGACTCAGCGATGCTGAATCAGCGCCCACGTGGGAAGGACCGACGAAGAGTCACACTTATCAGACGACCGGCGCTGGTGCTGGTGCTGGTTCTGCCACGCCGTCGACTGACCTCAACATCGATCGCACCTTAGCTGGCTATTTTGATGACGCCAGGAGAGGTCTTGGTGAGATGGTCATGGCGAAGGCCAACACCTTTGGTCTAGACGTCAGCAAGTGGCGCGAGCTTAAGCCGATGGCGCCCTGGGATCACCAGGACTCGGTGGTGGTGCCTTTCCATGACGAGCTTGACCAAGCGTACGTGGGAGAAGGGCCGCAGCGATGGCCCAACCCGCTCGCCGATACGGGGCCCGTGACTCAGGACCGCAAGAGCGAGGCGTGTCCAAACGGCGTGATCGACAATCAGTGGATCGAGGCGCGCATCAAGCAGTTCCATGACGCGGCCCACGACTTGGTGGAGACGCAGGCGGAGGATCTGTTTCGCGAGCTAGAGAAGAGGCTGGACGCGCTAAGCGAGCAGTTGATGGACCGCCAGAAGCAGAGCGTCGACGCTTTGGTGGATGGATCACCGTCCGGGTGGCGTAAGGCGAACGCTATGCTCCATAAAGCGCAGGAGTTCATCGACCGGCACATCGAGGCCGCCCAAGAGTCCCTCGAGTCCATCGAGTTCAGCGATCTCCAAGAGCATCACCTCAACCCTCTCAGGAAGGCCGCGCGCACTCTCTCCGATGGGTTGTTTAAGGCGGTCGACACAAAGCCGATCTACCAACGTACGGTGGGTCTGGCCATCAGGTTGGGGGTTGTCTGGGGCGGCGCCTTTGGCGCTCTCGCAGCCATCGTGGTGCCCTGGTCTCTTGGAAACCTCGCGTTGACGGTTCTCCCGAGTATGGTCGCAGGCGTGCTTTTGGCCTGGCGCCAGTTGAGCGCAGACAACGCGGAGAAGCTGCTCGAGATTAACGGTGGCGAGGGCGCCACCGGGTTCTTGGGGACGGGCGAAGACGACACGGAGCCCGGTAGGTTCTTCAACCTGTTTAATCGGGTAAAGAAGGAGATCTTCGACACGAGCTTCCCTAAGAATCAGCGGGGCGATAAGCGATATTGGCTGGCCGGCCGAATCGAGTGGTCTTGCATGCTGTGGCGTCTTCGGTTCTGGAAGCGCATGCGCCGCACCCTGGCCCTCGACATCCAGCGCCTCACTGAAGTAGGGCAATCCATTGACCATGGTGAGCGTCGGACTCGTGGAGACCAGATGGACCTGAGGGTGCGTTTCCAAGAGTCCAAGAGTCGTTGGTTCGAGGACTCATCCCGTCTGTTTGGTGACTCATCTCAGTTTCGCCACGTCCTGACGGATCCTGGGGTCGCTGAGTCCTTCTACGGTGATTTTGGGATCGACTCTCATCGGGCCGCCGAGCACTTCATTAACGAGGTTCAGCCTCTAGATGGGTGGCGTGATACCCCGCCCATGACTGAGCGACGTGAGCTTAAGGACTTCGTCGTGAAGTACTTTGAGGATCTGGAGTCCTTGGATTTCTTCGAGGACCCTCGCTCGCGTAAGCGCGCAGTGAAGCAGCTCAGCACGTTTATGAATGAGTACGCATATAAGCTGGATCTGCTCACGGATGAGGGCATGAACTACGACGCCCGCGTCGCCTCAGGAGAAGAGCTGCTCATCACCCACCGGCGCAACCTCCCCATCCTTAAAGAGGTGTCTCCGGCGGACACATGGCCGGGGCCGTGGGACATCGTAGAGCACCCGAGTGATCCGCACTTCGTAGCCCTGCTCCACCATCGCCAGGGGATGACGCCCTGGGAGTTACCTATCCTCGGTGGGACGATCAAGCAGCTGCAGACCTTGACTAGCTTGGGAGCCCGCGAGGTCGTGCTTAAATTGATTCGCAACGTACCGAACCCGACACGCCGCTGCCTCGCCGCAGCCTACGTCCTTCAGGAGCTCGTCTCAGCGGCCGCTTCAGAGATGGATGAGGAGCTGGACTATATCGACGAGGATGAGGGTGAGCTGACCTGGGCCTTGAGCTCCGAAGATCACGCCTTTGGGGTCGACGTCATCAGCACGGCTCTGGCGGGCAAGTTCGATGGGTTTAGCGCGACGGATAGCGAGCATGTGTGTCCGGCCGCCGATGCGCCTCGCTGGTTGACTCACTTTAATGACGACCATCGGCTCATCCGCATCGCGGTGCAGATATACGGCTATAGGCCAAACCCAGAGAGCCTCGTCACGGCGGCGCCGACCAAGACTCGGCTCGAAGCGATCATGGCGTCTTGTGGTGAACTGAACAGCCTGTCCGGTAAGCGGACGGCGTGTCGCGAGCTTCTGACTTTGCCTAAGGGACAGCGGGACAGCGACATCTTCGGGCGCCTCTACGCCGACATGGTCTGGGATAAGATTCAGCAGATCCCCTACGACGTGCCAGGTGTGTCTCAAGACGAGATCGACCGAGAGTACGACCGAATCCTTAAGGACATCGGGGTGGTGCGACCCTGGGCGCTCAAGTCCGCGACGATTCTGCAGAACACCGTCCGCCTGATTGAGCGAGACAAGATCGATCACGCGAAACAGCTGATGTATCTGGAGCAGCTGCCGGACTCGAGCCGGGCGCCTATCGCGGGCTTTGATTTTCCCGGCATAGACCAGCTCCAGTCCATGGTGGACACCTTGGGGCCGGAGTTAGATAGGGAGAACTCCGAGCACTTGGTCACCAATCTCCTGAACTGTTATGGAGCTCTGGGTACCTGGGACCTCCATCAGACCGGCGAATTGAGGGAGATTCTCGAACGCGCTCACCCCCGCCGGCGCTCCGGCCTACGCAAGTTGGTTGCCCGATATGACGCTGGCTGTCTCTCACATCAGCTCGTGGACGCCTTGCTCAGTGAGGGGGGACGATGAGCAAAGCTTTAGACGCCTTGATGACCATGCTCGGGGATTTATTCCAGTGGATCGTGCTCCAGATCGGTGTCGCCTTTCACTATCTCTTTGACTCTGGTTGGGTTGCGGCCATCGGCATCTTTCTGGTCGTGATGGTGATTCTAGCTTTGAAGGGGGTTGAGTACCTCGCTCGTGGCTTCCTCGCCGATGAACTCTCATTGAAGAGAGAGCGGATCTACATGGGCGGTGGTCACTCCACCGCGTCTGCGGTTGTGTTCGTCCTCGGTGGTCTTCATTTAGGTTCGAACCTGCTCGGATCGACCCTGTCGGGCCTCTTCGGGATGGGGGACGCGTGGCGTTACGGTCTGGAGGGCTACCTCATGGGCGTGGTGGGCCTCGACGTTCTGGCGCCGCTGCCCTTCGTCATCGCTTTCCCGCTCGCGTTGATGCTCTACGGCTATATCTATGGGCTGGTGCTCTACTTCTCTGTGGTCCGTCAGCACAGCAAGGGGGGCAGCTTCAGGGTCGCCTTCGACGCCTTCATTAGCGTCACCTTCGTCGGCTTCAGAGTGCTCATTCGCTGGCTCAAGAGCTTCGGGTCCAAGAAGAAGAAGGCGGGCGAGAACACCGATGGTGAAGAGCAAGAGAATGGAGATGGAGGGTCCCAGGGCGGACCTCAGCCATTGTCTGTGGAGGAGTGCGCAGCCCGTTCTAAGACAACCCTAAAGCACGGTTTCTTAGTGTGGAGATCGAGCAACGGGACGACCGTGTCGCTCCTTGAGCGCTTCGCCGAGTCGCTGACACCCTACGTCGGCCCCACGATGGCGATTATGTCCATTGCTATCGTTTCGGTCTTTCTCGACACCCTGAATCGAGACGATCCCCCTCACATCAAGTTACCTATTGGTGTCGATGAGTTCATTAGTGATGTAGGCGCTTCGGATGAGTCCGTCGATCGAACCAAGAGCGGACTGCCCCAGCCGCTCAAGCTCCGTAAGGGCGCTCAGATCGTCTCGGGTGGGAACCCTGCCGACCTCGAACTGGCGGTTCAGGCCTGCGGGCTGCGGTGTGGTATTCAGGTCGCCTCCGTCGATCCTCAGCGAAATCCAACGGAGGACCCTACGGTCTGTCGGGCGGACTGTCCAAGATCCATCGCGGAGATCGCCGGTCGCGCCGGGGGGGATGGCGCTCAGCCGGCTGGTGCCTCTGCTGGTGTGGTCGCGCTGGCCAAGATTAAGAGAACGATTAAGGGGGACGGCGCCGTCACGGACCGTTGCGTCGTCGATCCCGGAGATTTCTACAGCCTCGCGGAGAGAGTCATTGACCGCGGCGACCGCGAGAGTGGAGCCCGGCTGATCGTCAACGGGGCGCTGTGCGAGCTGATCCTCAGCGGCGTGACCGCGTACTGGGACCAGGTTGAGTTCCAGATGTTGGATGAGGCGACGAGCGCTATCCAGAATCTGCCCGAGGGTGTCCAGAAATGGGTCACAGCGCTCATCCCTAAAGACGGTAAGGTGCCCGCGCCTATCGCCCTGGCGATCTTTCCCAGAATACCGGAGAAGAGCGCTGTTTCGGGTGCTGTCGCTCCAGCACCGGTCACGGAGAACCCCGACGAAACAGCAGAGCCGAGCCCCGTTGTTCCTACCGGAGATGGGGGCGCTCGCCCTGGTCGCGGTGACGGGGGCACGTCGACGAACACCGGTGGTCCCACTCAGAGTCCGGCGGCGCCCAGCGACAGCGACGCCGCCGCTGGTGAGCAGCCCCTTGAGCGTCCTACCGATGGGGATGAACCGTCGCCGAGCGACAGCCCCCTACCGTCTGCTGCCGAGGTGCCCACGGCGGCGGATGGAGAGCCCGGGTCATTCCTCGGACTCTTGACCACATTCGTCGAGAGCTACGTCGAGCGAGAGAAGCGCATGCGAATGCTGCGTGACCATGTCCGTAGCCTGTCCGCAGAGGACAACGCGCGCTTCGATGGATATCTCGTCGCTAGCATGCTCCACGCCGTGCCTGGCTATGAGGCGCAGCGCAAGAAGATGCTTAAGGGAGCCCTTGCGTCGCTGCCTGCGGTGAAGCCGGATGCCAAGGAGCACTGGTCGCAGAAGGCTCAGCTTCTCTTAGCCACGGCGTCCCACGCGAATCTGATGGTCAGCTTGCATCGCTTCGACGAGAGCGTCTCGATGTTGGAGGACTTCCGTGACGATTTCTCTGAGCGAAGCAAGATAGGTAAGAAACCTCTGGGGGCGGCCGATTGTGTGCCGGCGGCGACCCCGATCGAGGGCGGTATTGAGGCGCTCCCCAAAGCGGATCGCGAGGCGCGTCAACAGCTCGTTCAGCGCTGCGCCTTCCTGTCGCTTCTCGAACTCAATGTCGCCGCGACTTACTCTAAGCTTCATCGTCAAAAGGACGCGACTCAGCTCTTAGACGGATTGGACCTGATGCTTCCGGACAGGAAGATGGGTACGCTCGATTTCGATAGTTTGAAGAGCGTCGTGGCCGCCGCTAAGAACGACCTCGACGCCGATGAGTCGGAGCTCCGCAACGCCTATCATCAGTATCGTCGCGCCTACTTTGGGCCGATTCATGCCGGGATGTCGGCAGCCTTCGTGCTCTTTATTTTCGGTCTGTGGGCGACCTCGCGCAGCCAGCAGGTCCTGCGCTCTGGCCGAAAGAAAAGCCTGAAGCCGGCGCCTGCGCGCGCCGAGCAGGCCGAGACTGATATCGTGCCTTGGCAGAACGTTCTCCAGGAGATCAACGACAACAGCTCCAGGATGACCTTGCTCTATGACGCTACTGCGCCTGGCGGAGTCGCACCGGACAGCGAGGACCTCGGCGCAGGAGTCCCTAACCCGCTGGCGGCGGGCGCTGAGCTGAAGCAGGCGACGGCGGCGGCGCTGGCGGAGGAGACCGCTCACCCGACCATTTTGCCGGCTGGCAAGCCTGGTGAGGGCGCAGACACGCCGGTGCACGATCTCAGCGGCGGTGGTTCAGGTGGATCTGGTGGTGAGCCACCTAAACCGAAGATCGTTGATCCCTGGGCGGAGGGGCTCGTCTACAGAGTGAGCGCCGATCCCATGTTGGTGGCGGAGACCATCCCAGGGACCGCGCCCGAAGAGGGCCGCATCGCCGACGAAGACATCAAGGAGATCATCAGCGGAGGTTGGCCTGGACGCGAGTTCCTCAACGCCTTCTTCCAGAAGAACCAGACCTATGATGGGCAGCGCAGCCTCTTCCTGCATCAGCAGCGGGTGAGCGAGATCCTGGACGGCTTCGAACACGACCTCCAGACGAAGCAGAAGGATTTTCACTCCGTTCTGCTCTCGACCAACGCCCGCTCAGGTCGGACGACGTCGGCGCTGTTCGAGAGCGGTCGTACGCTCTTACAGCGGGGAAGCACGGTGCTCTTCATCTCCCGGGACGCGCGGGAGTCCCAGAAGCTGGGCAGGGACTTCAACGAGCTCAAGGCCAAGGCTGTGTGGGGATGGAATATCCAGGCCGTTCAAGGTGGAGATGGGCTGATCATGGCCCGACAGCACCAGCAGCCCGTTCAATTGCTCTTCGCGGACGTCGAGACGGTCATGCGCGACGTGCTCCCCTTGGTCAATCGTAAGCATCTGCTCACCTTCCTTCGGTCTCTTGGTTTGATCGTGGTTGAGGATATTGACCGGCTCACTCAGCCGAGGGCCGCGCACACCGCCTTCGTCTTGCGACGACTCGGCGAGCTGCTGGAGCAAGAGCAGGTCTTCCCATCGACCTTGGTGACGAGTCAGCCGGTCATGGCCAAAGAGAAGGAGTTTGTCACCGAGCTGCTCGGGCCTTTTGGTCGTGGTCTACGGCTCATCACTGATGGCTATGACCACGCGCCGTCCCGACCTCGTTCCATCTATCTCTTCGGACCGTCCGAGCGGGGATACGCTCGAGACAGGGACGAGGCGCGGCAGCGAACTCAGCTGGGCTACTATGAGCTGGGTGGAGCCCGACAGGATGACCAGATCGTCGTGCCGCATCGCCTCGCGGCCTTGGTGCAGGCGCACGGAGTACCGGCTGAGCAGAAATTGGACGATAACCCGCAGACCTCGTGGCCGACTGCCCATGTGGGCTTTGGTGATGAGGTCTCAGCCTTTGATGACCGCTCTATCTCGGTCTATCGTTCCGCAGGGGTCCATCGAACCATCGAGATCCCGAACCCGTCCGACGCGATGGCCGTGGTCGTGCCTTTCACTCACGACCAGCTGCCCAGAGCGCTGTCCGATGTCAAACACTGTGGCATCGCTCTAAAGGATGTCCCCTCTGATGACGGGGCAAGCTCGGAGGAGGATCGGAGCGGGGCCAAGAAGCCCACGTCTGCGCCTGCGGTCGAGGGGAGGCGAGAGCTCAAGATCCTCGGCTTGATCGGCCCAGAGCCCGTCGACCGCTGGCTTGTACGGGAGTTCCTCTACGGCCCACAGGCCTCAGGAGAGAAGGTCGCATCGATGCTTTCGCGCTGGGCGCAGCAATCCCCCACAGACACCGACGCTCAGGAGGCGGATGGAGACCAAGCGTCTGACACCACGCCTTTGATCGAGCAGTGGCTTGAGGTCGCGGCCGCGCGCTTCAAGCCCGAGCGCGTCTTGCCCATGGGTAATCGCATCATGAACAAGCTGCACTTGGAGCAGGCCATGCTCGAGGTCAGCAGCCCAGGGCATCTTGAGACGCACCTGCGGGGCGTCTTCGACGAGCGTGTGTACAAGGAGTTCATCACTTACTTGGAGAAACGTGGCCAGCTCGATCGTGGTGAGTACGCAGAGATCGATGACCATGACGGCTCGATTCAGTATCGCACCAAGATCTTCTCGTCGAACGTCTTCTCGGACAATCTCGGTTTTCGGCCTGACAGCTATGTTGATGAGGTCTTCTCCATCAAAGACCGGGTGACTGACCAGCTCTTAGGCCAGATCGAGGCCGTACGCGCGCACCTGCTCTTCCACGAGGGGCGTATCTTCTCCGTGGACGGAGAGCGGTACACCGTGGACTCCATGCGACGTCAGCGCGCTCTAGACCGTCGTGTACTCTATTGCGACCATGAGCCGATCCCGAGGCGCAGCGCCAGGATTCGGCATGTGGCTATTAAGCCTCTCGATCGCGATCCGTCTATCCCGTTCTGCTTTCCCGGTGGTCAGGAGTTCTTGAGTTTGTTCACTCGGGTGAACTACTCGGAGAGTCTGCTGGGCGTTCGGGTCTTCCACGACACAAAGGGTAAGCTCCTCTCCCAGCGCACCTTCGATGAGGCCATCGACGTGAGCTTTGAGACCGATGCTTTTGTCATGGGCTTTGACGCGCGGATCTTGGGTGAGCTGTTTGACGAGGCCGACGCGGGCAATGCACCGACCCTCAGCAAACAGAAGATCCCCATCGAAGCCATGATGGCTCAGGGAGAAGATCACCGGTATCGCAAGACGCTGCATGGTCTCGTGCTGCTGCTTCGCCAGACGTTACCATTGGTGCTCGACGTGAGCGTCGACGATATCGAGATCGCCTTCGGCTTTGGTCCGGCGGACGCCAACGCGCCGGCTGGAGAGAACAGCGCTCTCATTATGCGGATGGACAGCGCTGGCCACGAAGGGGCACCTGAAGAGCACGAGATGGCGTGGATCGCCTTTGTAGATCGAATGGAAGGTGGCCTCGGCTACGCGCGGTTGATGTATGACCGCATGCGGAAGGGGCGTCTGCTACGCGAGGTCTTTGTCCACGCCTACGACCTGCTTAACTGGTCGGCGCACCTCAATGACATCTTCACCGAGGCCTCAACGGATGGCGCTGGGGTGAAGGAGAAGCGCAAGGCGCTGTTGAACGTCTTTGATAAGGAGCTGGGGCTCAACCCTGAACATGAGAGCGGGAGTTACGCCTTCTCTACGGCTCGACTTTATGAGCGATATGGACCGATTTCAGCGTCTGGGCGACCTGACCCGAATCATACCATCAGCCCATGGTGGGTGCGCAGCGCCCTGGAGCGATTGCTCGGCGTCACACAACCCGAGGAGTATCTGGACACCACGGAAGATCTTGGGACTTGGGTCCAGAGCGACGCCTCACCAGCCCGACGTGGGCTCAGCGACCTTCTGGGCCTACGCCCGATCGAGGAGCAGCTGACACCGAAGGGGCTCCCCGGGTTTACGACGGACTCTGGCTCTCCTTGGGCAGTGGCCATCCTGTGCGCGCTGCTGGCTAGAAACATTAAGAAGAAGGGCGCGAGCCCAGCGGCGATCCGAGCCAATATGGAGCGCGCGATCATGGTGATCTTCGCGCTGGCCCGTCGAGTGGACCGCTCGCTACCTGCGCCAGTCGTCGGGACCGGCTTTCTCCAGCGCTTTAGGCCAGAGGATGGAGACGTCATCCGCTTCGAGTCTAAGAACGCGCCCGATCCGACGAAGGTCATCCCATTGCTGAACGCGGAGCAGGACCGAGAGCGACTCGCGTTGTGGGAGGTCTACGGCGAGCTCACTACGGACATGGGGTTGACGACTGAGGCTATGGTGCTCACGGAGCGTGGCCAATGGATAGCTATGGCTATGGACAGGCTGGCACAGGGCTTCGGTCCCGTCATACAGCGCTTAGAGACAGCCGCGCTCCACGGGGAGTTTAAGGTCGAAGGGCTCGCTGATTGGCTCGATGGGTTCGCTTATAACGACCTGCCGGTTCCAGTCTTGAACTTGCTCGCCGATGGCTTCGCCCAGGGCCGGTCGGCTCAGCGGTATGGCG
>CALELH010000764.1 GCA_937902595.1 uncultured Myxococcales bacterium | reverse complement strand
TTGTGGATCATGCATGAGCCCACGAAGCCCAGGTCTACGGACTTGGTCCCGCCGTAGTAGGAGATGGGCCGGATGGTGTCGTGGGTGTAGCGCTTGGAGACGTCCTCGTTGTTCACGTCTGGGTCGGCGATCATGGGCTCGTTGATCTGGTCCAGATCGACGACGAACTCT
Organism: uncultured Myxococcales bacterium; assembly: GCA_937902595.1. GTDB lineage: Bacteria > Myxococcota_A > Bradymonadia > UBA7976 > UBA1532 > UBA1532. Next base: position 2,788 of record CALELH010000764.1, on the reverse strand, counting down.
GCGGAGTACTTCGCGTTGTCATCGGGTGTCAGCGCAGGCCTCTCGCCCGAGACCAGCCCGGCGATTCGCGCGTTCGCCTTGTCGATGAGGCCCTGGAGGACCTGCTTCTCGTTGTCCATGCCCTTGTCGATCATGATCTGAATACGGCTCTTCGCGATCTCCAACGACTCGACCAAAGTGTCATTCTCGGAGATACAAATGGAGGCCTTAGCCTTCATCTCGGCCGTCCAATCAGTAAAAGTGAAGGCCTGGTCGGCGAGCAACGTGCCGATATGGACCTCAATGACCTTTCCCTGAAAGACGTTCTCTCCGAACTCCTTGAGCATCTGTGCTTGCGTCGCGTGGACCACGTCACGGAAATCCATGTGGTCTTTGAGCGTACCCTTAAAGGTCACCTTGACGGACTGAGGGATCGGCATCGTCGCCTCTCCTGTCGCCAAAGCCAACGCGACAGTCCCCGAGTCAGCGCCGAAGGCGACCCCTTTTGACATTCGCGTATGGGAGTCTCCACCGATAATGACGGCTCGGTCATCCACGGTGATGTCATTGAGCACCTTGTGAATCACATCCGTCATGGGGTGATATTCCCCACTCGGATCCCGCGCCGTAATGAGACCGAACTTGTTCATGAAGTTCATCAGCTTCGGGATGTTTCTCTGTGCCTTTGAGTCCCAAACCGAAGCCGTGTGACATCCCGATTGGTAGGAGCCATCGACGGAGGGCGAGATGACGGTCGCAGCCATCATCTCCAGCTCCTGGGATGTCATCAAACCTGTCGTGTCCTGAGAGCCGACAATATTGACCTTAATCCGAACATCTGAACCGGCATGGAGCACCGTCCCCGGTGTCACCCCTACAGCGTTTTGATTAAAGATCTTCTCAACGGCTGTGAGACCTTGCCCTTCATGGGAGATCTCTTTGGAGGCCGCATAGACTGTCGGCATCTCAATGCCGAGAATCGCGGCGGCTGTGGTCTGAAGCTTCTTACCGAAGACCACGGCGTAAGACCCCTGAGCGCGGATAAACTCCAGCTTCTGCGGCGTCAACGCCGACGCGATATCGCAGAGCTCTTCCGTGCTGTCTTCATTGTAGAGTTTCTTTGTCCTGGTGTTGATCGTAAGGACTGTGCCGGTGTCGATGGAGAACACCTGCTCGAGGATAGGCTCGTCATCCTCATCCATAATGGGATCGCCGTTGCCATCAAGCTTCTTAACCCAGTTCTTGAGATCGATCCCGATCCCCCCCGTCACACCGACGGTCGTCAAAAAGATCGGAGAGATCCCATTTGTTCCGCCGACGATCGGCGCGATGTTGATAAATGGAACATAAGGGCTGGACTGAATCCCCGTCCAAAGAGCCACATTGTTCACGCCGGACATACGAGATGAACCTACGCCCATCGTCCCCTTTTCGGACACGAGCATCACGCGCTTGTCTGGATGGCGCTCCTTGAGAGACTTAAGGATGTCTTGCTTATCTTTGTCATGCTCAAACAGACACTGGCCGTGGAGCTCGCGGTCTGATCTGGAGTGAGCATCACTCCCCGGTGAGAGCAGGTCCGTAGAGACATCCCCGACGGCCGTTACATAGGTCACGACCTGGATGATCTCATCGACCGGCGGCAACTCCGTAAAGAACTCCGCCTTTGCGTAACTCTGGAGCAGGTCAGCGGCGATGGCGTGACCTCCTCTGTAGGCAGTCTCCAACCGATCCGTATCTGTCTCGTACAAGAAGACCTGTGTCTTCAAGATCTCCGCGGCTTTCAAGGCGCTCCCTTGGTCATCCCCCAAAGCGAAGTCCAGCAGGACCTCGACCGAAGGGCCCCCTTTCATATGAGACAAGAGTTCGAAGGCGAAGCTCGGAGTAATCTCCTCAACGACTGAAGCCCCCTCAATAATCTCCTTCAAGAACAGCGCTTTCGCACCCGCGGCGCTGGTGGTGCCAGGGAGCGTGTTGTAGATGAAGAAGTTGAGGGACCCAGCTCTGTGCTCGTGCTGCAGATCCTTGATCTGCGCGATCAACTCTTCTACGAGCGCGGCGTCCTCGATTGGCTTAGGGTGCAGCCCCTGGCCTTTGCGCGTCTCAATCTGCTCTAGATACTCTGTGTATAAGCTCATAATTACCCCGGCGGTGATTTTGAGAGGATAGGAATTTACCCCCTCCTTTGGCAAGTAGAACCGAGGGGTATTCCCCCACGTTAGGTAGCCAAGCGATCATGGAAGGCTGCGACCGCTTCAGCGGCGCGAGAATCAAGATTAAGCGCTGAATCGGCTCTAACGTCCTTCGAAACAGCCCTACTGCAGAGGCTATCTGCTTGTAGCCCAGTGACTTTCAGCTCAGGGGACACCAAACTCTCTGAAGGTCAGCGCGACCCAGCTTCAACGCAGATCACACCTCTTATAGGACCCTATGACCGGGACTTTAACGGAGTGGTCTGATTGGAAGCCGAGCGGGCACCTGTTCGCTAAGATCCAGGTGCCTGCGCTCGGAGAGCGGGCTATCTATTCTTTGGTGGGGGTCTCTGGCGCCGCTTCAGCGACCTTTTCGCCATCTAACTTCAGCGATGTGAGGTTGAAGCGATACTTATCATCGAGGGTGTACCCCCAAAAAATAATCGGGGCCGTATACGGAAAGGCCGACAAGACCATGTTCAAATAGTCAGCTCTCTTATCGAGATACATATCGAGCTCTTTGTAGCCCTTGTGTCGTACTTGAACATGGAGCCGCTTTGGAAGTGACTTCCTATCGTCCAGGGTCACCGGTGAGACCCCAATGAAGTCCCCATTCA
>CALELH010000763.1 GCA_937902595.1 uncultured Myxococcales bacterium | reverse complement strand
CGTGATCGCCGCCACGGCCTTTACGACCCATCGCGACTTGGAACAGGTCTTTGAGGCGGCTGCTCAAATCCATGAGCGGCAATTCAGCTGGGGCCAGACGCCGACCTGCCAAGTATCTATGGGGGTCCGCACGTGCGAAACGAGCTTCACCGCCCGTGACTATCGAGACGAGCGCTCCATCATCACCTCACGGCCCTCTCAGTCCTGGGAGCTACCCGTGACCATTCACGCTCCGGAGAACCAGGACGGACCTCTGCCTGTCGTATTATATGGTCATGGGCTCAACAGCAGTAGGGGTGAGTCGCGCATTCTCACCAGGGTCCTCTCCGACTTCGACTACATCGTCGTCGCGACAGACGCGCTGCACCACGGAGACCACCCCACGCGCACCGATCCCGAGAATGTCGCCGCGCTGGACTTCTTAGGCCTATACCTCACCGAGCTTCGCCTGGACGCCTTCGATATGAGAGGCAACTTCAACCAGACCATCCTCGATCGGCTTCAGCTCCTCGAGCTTCTCCGCTCGGAACCTGACTTCGACGGGGACGGTGTAGACGACTTCGACCCAGAGCACATCGTGTATTTTGGCGTCAGCCTCGGCGGTATGCTCGGCAGCGCTCTTCTCTCGATGGACGCCACCATCAAGGCGGGCGTCTTCTCTGTCGCTGGCGGGCAGCTCATGGGCTTCGTCACAGGCACGGAGACGATCTCGATGTTCCGCGGCGCCCTGATCAACCTCTTTGGCACCGAGGGCAACTTCCAGCGCATGCTGGCCGTAGCCCAGAGCCTAGTGGACGCGGCCGACCCAGTGATCCATGCCCCCCAGGTCCTCGCCCGCCGGCGAACCGGAGACGACGCCTTCATGCCCAGCGTGCTGCTGCCCGTCTCCACTGTAGACGACACGGTGCCGCCGCCCACCGGGGAAGCCCTCGCGAGAGCACTCGGGCTACCGCACATTGAACCGGTCGCCCTACCGGTCCTGGGCCTAGACACGCAACCTCCCGGCGCAACCGGAAACGCAGAGAATGGCGAAGCGACCATCGGCTACTTTCAATTTGACCGAATCTCGAGGGGCGATACCGTCGGCCTACCAACGCACTCGGGCACACCGACGAGCCCGGAGGCTGTCTTACAACTAAAGAGATTCTTAAAGCCGGTACTTCGCGGTGAGCCCGCCGTGATCATCGATCCGTTCGAAGCCCTCGACACGCCCCCCTTGGATTAATCGGATACAGGCGCGAAGCGAATGATCCCAGCGACCGGCCGAGTGTCGAGGGAGAAGATGTGCATCAGCGCGAACATGGTCACATATACGGAGCCGTCCGGCCCCACCGTGACCGTCGCCGTTGAGTCGTCGGTAATAGGGGCACGGTAGACGAGCTCGCCGTTGGTACGATCGAGCACGATGAGCTCGCTCTCAGCTGTCAGAGGCAACTCGACGATGTTGACGATGCTCTCCCCGGAGTCCGAGAAGCGCGTCCCCGTACCGATCAGGTGATTGCGCGTCACCGTGATCACGGAGGTCCACTGCATCTCATCGGGAAGCCTGGTCTCCCATAGCAGCGTATCCTTGTCGAAGGCCCGCACGTCGGCGTCGGTGGTGTTGAGAAGATCCGAGACCTGGATCTCATATTGATAATGGACGGCGTCATTCAAGAGCGGCGTTGTCCCAAAAGTCGGCCCCGTCAACAACGGGACCGTATACGTTGCGGCACAGACTGCGGGGTCCGGATCAGCGTCCGTGTTCCCGTTGCAGGCGTCCACATCTGCGATACGGCTCACGGCGCCCGCTTCCCGTGGATTTAGCAGCCCTGCCGTCCCGTTGCCATCGGACACCTTCACGTATCTGCCGTCGGGACTAATGGCAGGGCTCGAGGCGCTGCCGCCCACCGTATTCATCCTCCAGCCAGCCTCCAAGGCCACATCGGCGCCTTCCCCTACCGTCCTGATTTGAAACAGCGCACCGTTGGTCCCGTCTCCCCCGATAACATAGAGGGCTCCATCAGAGGCGACTCCGATGGTGTTATCAGAGAAGTTACCGGCCCCACTAAAGGTCGCCAGCAGGGTACCCGGCTCCCCCATCTGTAAACGCTGAAAGTCCAGCTTCACCATCTCAGGCAAGAGGCTGCTCAACGTCCCACCGGCAACAGCCGGGGGCAACGCCACTCCAAAGACCTCTGGGATCCTGAGCTGAGCGACCTGCGTGCCCGTCGCCCTTTGCAGCAATAAGACGTCCCCCTGGTCCGTAACGGTCACCACGAACCCATCGGGCGTAAAGTGGAGCCCAACGGCCCCATTCTGCCTGCTCGAATCACTGCCACTGGGCGTCTCCGTAGCCCAGCGGTCACTCCCATCCGGATTCAAAGAAATAATCGAGGCGCCAGTCGTCAAATATAGATAACCGTCAAGATCGACCTCTACCGCTGACCAGAGAGTGTGCTGGTCAAAGGCTCGACACCACTCCACTCCGCCGTCCTCCACACGGAGGGCCCAGACTGTGCAGGCCTCCGGAGTCGGCTGCGACGACGTCAAATAGGTCAATTTGCCATCTGGACTAAAGGTGTTTGGCTGTACGACCGCGGCGCCCTCTAGGGCGTGCCACGCCTGCTCAAAACCACTCGCGGTCTTACAGTCTACAAAGTCATTGTTCTTGGGTCCTGCATGAACCCCAACATAGGGAATCCCGTTTGGGTATGGCGCTGGTTGCTCGACCGCACATGTGAACCTAGAGAGCTCTTCGGTCTCCCCATCGCACCCCAGCGATAAGGCCACCAGCATCAAGGCAAGAGGGAACGGCGATGAGGTGTTCATATCTGACTCCAGAAAGTTATTATGTACCGATTGGTACAGTTAAATAATCCGCAAGTCAAGTGGCACGCCATCGGTTGACGTACAGCTGCACGCAAGGCCAGGGGCAAACAGGGTGGAATTGAGCGCGGTGCGCGCCCTTGAAGATCGCGGCCTTAGGCCTGGCGCTGAATTCGCTCAGCGATACTCGCTCGAATGGTGTGACGCATATCATCGAAGAAGACATCGAGGTCGATGCCTTCACCATAAAGAAGGTAATGGCGATGAATCCCATGCATCAAAGACGTGATGGTGTGAGCCAACATCCGACCGGACTTAAGCTCAAAACCTAAAGAGTCATTAAAGCCGTTGGCGATCGCGTCCATCGTTCGCATATGCAGGCGGCTTACGGCCTCAACGACCTCTGGATCCATATTGCCTGACTCGCTAATCACCACCTCTACGAGGCGAAGCATCTGTGACCGGGTCGTGATGACTAAGCGGAGGGTGTCCAGGAGACTCTCAAGGCGCGCCTCCGGGGTCTTCTGGGCCTTGATCTGGGCCTCGATCGTGTCGATCCAGAGATCATTCGCGCTGTCTACCAGCGCCGCCATCAGGCCAGCCTTACTGCCGAAGTGCCAATAAACCGCTGTCTTAACGACGCTCGCACGCTTACAGACCATATCAACGCTCGTCCCGGCGTAACCGCGCTCGCACACGAGGACTGTAGCAGCCTCCATGATCGATTCACGGGTCTTACGCCCGCGCGCCGTCTCCCTACG
>CALELH010000762.1 GCA_937902595.1 uncultured Myxococcales bacterium | reverse complement strand
TCCATACCGACGGGCTTAATCTCGACGGTTGGACCTTCACCATCATCGGCACGCTGAGCGATCATGGCAGCGTCATCCGCCGCGTCGCCGTGCTGCGATCCGGAGAATCGATCGTTGTGCTGTCGCTTTCCTGCGATGACCGCGTCTGCGATGCGGCTCGCGAAAAGCTCGATGGCGCGGATGGCGTCATCGTTACCAGGTACCGGATAATCGATGCGATCTGGATCACTGTTGGTGTCGAGGATCGCTACGATCTTGATGCCCAGCTTACGCGCCTCGTTGACCGCGATGTGCTCTTTGTTCGTGTCGACGATGAAGATCACGCCGGGCAGGTCGCCCATGTTCTTGATCCCACCGAGGTTTGCCTCAAGCTTCTCGCGCTCGCGGAACAGCTTTAGGGTCTCCTTCTTGGTGAGGGCGTCGGTTGTCCCATCCGTCAACATGCGATCGATGTTCTTAAGGCGATCGATGGACTGCTTGATGGTACGGAAGTTCGTGAGCGTACCGCCGAGCCAACGATGGGTGACGTGGTACATACCGCAGCGGAGCGCCTGGGTACGAACAACCTCTTGTGCCTGCTTCTTGGTGCCGACGAAGAGGACGGACTCGCCTCGGGAGACGGCCGCAGATACAAAATTGAAGGCGTCGTCGAACAACGGGACGGTCTTCTGGAGGTCGACGATGTGGATCCCATTACGTGCGCCGTAGATATACTCGCGCATCTTGGGGTTCCAGCGGGCGGTCTGATGGCCGAAATGGACACCAGCTTCAAGTAGCTCTCGGATAGAGATAGCGGGCATTTTAATGCTCCTTTTCTTTGCGTTTGTTGCCTCCGCAACCGTCTTCGTCAGAGCACCCCCTCCCTTAGGAGCACGCGGGATCTGACTCGGGCTACGTGTGAATTATCGAGCGGGGCTCTATACCTACCTATGGCGCTCCCTGCAAGAAATACCTGCTCTTGAGCATGAAATGACTGCAGTATTGCCCAAAAGTAGGGTAATCCCCTCCAAAAAAAAGGAGAACGAAGTGAGTTCCTTAGTCCCAGTGGACGATACACAGCTCACGTCCTCAGAGCAGCTCATCGAGTATGTCTCGTCTAGAGAAAAGACGCGCGATCGATGGGTGATTGGTACTGAGCACGAGAAGTTTGGGTGGTGGCCCGATAGGGTAGGTCCGCCGACATACGAAGATCCCCGAGGAATCAGGGCGATCCTTGAGGGATTCGCGTCCCGAGGGTGGGTCCCCCACGAAGAGAATGGCGCGGTCGTAGCCTTGGCGCGCGGTGGCGCGACCATCACTTTGGAGCCGGGCGGCCAATTGGAGCTGAGCGGCGCGCCGCTCCGGACGCTCATAGAGACCCGCGACGAGTTCGACCAGCATCTCGAGGAACTCAAGGCTGTCAGTGATCCCTTGGGGGTTGCGTGGAGCGGACTCGGTTTTATGCCCTGGGGAAAACCCTTCGATATGCCTCGAATGCCTAAGCCGCGGTATGAGATCCTAGAACAGCAGTTGCTGTCTGCTGGCACGCTCGGGGTACACATGATGCGTCAGACAGCCACAGTGCAGGCGAACTATGACTTCTCCGATGAACGGGACGCCTTCCGTAAGTTTCGGGCGGCGCTTTACGTTCAGCCTATCGTGACGGCGATGTTCGCAGCGTCGCCCATGGTCAATGGTTCTTTCGTCTCCGAGAGCAGCTTCCGCGCGGCGGTTTGGCAGGATACCGACCCGGGACGATGCACCCTTCCGGGTGTGCTTTGGAGGGAGGGCGCGACCTACTCTGATTATGTTGAGTGGGCCTTGGATGTCCCGATGCTCTTCATTCATCGGGCGGGGCGCTACAAGGACTGTCGCGGGACCAGCTTCAGGGAGTTCATGCAACACGGCGTTCATGGCTACGGCGCGACCGTGGGAGATTTCGCGATGCATCTCTCTACGGTTTTTCCTGATGTACGAATGAAGACTCATCTAGAGGTGAGAGCGGCTGACATGGGTTCGCGGGAGTACGTGCTTGCTTTGCCGGCGTTACATGCAGGCCTCTTGTACGACGAGAGGGCGCTGGAGGCGACCCTGGGGCTCTTTGACTGGATGACCCATGCCCAGTGGACTCAACTGGCTGCAGATGTCCCTACAGGGGGACTGAACACCCAGATTGGTGGTGTGCAGGTCGCTGATCTCGCTAAGGATGTGATCAAGATCGCCCGTGACGGGTTGTCCCGCTGGGAGCCAGAGGCGCTCTCTCTCTTAGATCCACTCGCTGCTGCTGTCGCGAGAGTCGAGTGCCCCGCGGATAGGCTGCGCCAGGTCGCTGGCACTCCAGCAGAGATCTTGAAAGAGACCCGCTTAGTCGAGCTCGCGGTGTAGCGCCTCAGGTGTCTTGGTCTGGATCCCGATCTATGGTTTCCAGTTCACTCCAAAAGTCGACGCCATCATCGAGTTTCCGGACAGGCTTGGCGCGGTTCTCAGCTGACTGCGCTCCGGCGAGCGTTGGTTCTTCGTCCATCGACTCATCGATAGAGCCGTCAACGCCGCCTTCGTCCTCGAGACCAACCAGGAGACCAGGACCACCGATGACGTCGGTCTGCCGTTCATCGAAGATCGCGTCCAAAGCGTGCCTTGTATCGCCGCGAGACGAATCTTTCGCGCCCAACAGTTCGGCGCCGCCGGCCTCTTCTACGAGGTCGTTTAGGGTCGCTTCTGCGTCCTTAATATTCAGCTTCTTACGGCGCTGACCTCGAGTGGTCTTCGTTTTATGAGCGTCGTCGATCAGCGATTTGAGGGTGTCATCATGGTCGGAGGGTTTCTCTTTTCCGCTCATCAGAACTGATACCCGACCATGAATCGAGCACCAATAAAGTGGTCAGATGCTGATTGACCAACCCGACCATCGCGGCCTTCACCCGCGATATCGCTGGCGAAGCTCGTGTAGTCTAAACCTGCTCTCAAGGCCAGGCCGCTATCAAGCCTCGAGGTTAACCCGAGGTAAGCGCGATACCCGAAGATCGTCGCGCTCGCTCCGACCTCTTCCACCGAATCGCCTAAGCTCGCGAAGGGGATCGCCGATGCGCGGATATCTAGACTGAGGATGGGCGTCCCAAGGGGAACGCGGCCGCTCAGGCCGAGCCTGAGATAGGTGTATGTCGCCCCTTGATATTCTTGGTTATTGTCCACGGTGAAGCCGAGATAGCCTAAGCCGAGGAATCCACCGAGTGCTCCGCCTCCTCCGAGCTCATGCTCATACTCCGAGCTGAAGGTGATGTGCATGTGATTGCTTGGCAAGATTTGGCTGCTCTGGGAGCCATCGTTGTTCACCACGGTCTGCTGTGTTCGGAAGAAGACTTTCTCGAATCCGAGGCGAAAGCCCAGTCCCCGTATGCCACCCGGCGACGCGTTAAAGGGGTTTAGCTCCGCCTCTAGGGCGAGCCCTGGAACGAACCCCAACTCGTAGTCAACGCCGCCGTCAGTGAAGATTGCGGAGTCAATACTGGGCGTATACAGAAAGCTTCTAGAGAGGGCAGCGCCGCCGGCGAATAAGGTGAAGCGAGGTCGGCCTTCGGGGCTCTCCGTCTCCAACTCCTGCTCAGCGTATCGATCTCCTACAGGGAGCCGCTCTATCCGTCGTCGTAGATCCTGGGTACGTTGCTTCACCGGTGGTTTACGCGGGGTTCGAGAGATGATGGGCTGCGCGCTCGGCGTAGCCGCTTTGGGTGGAGGCGCGGTGGCCTCCATGTTTATGGCTTGCTCAATCAGTGGCAGAGCCTGCCGCGCTGCGGCCGACCACAGGCCACGGGTGAGCCGGCCCCGACTCACCTTAAGAACCTTCTCGCCAACAAATTGCCCATTCTCGCCAGCATATACGGTCACGACGAGGTCGTTACGACGTCCTTCACTGATGACGTGGGCATACACCGCGGTGTCGATGTCTAAGAGGTCACACAGCCGTGTGAGGCTTCGGGAGTCTTCGGGGAGGATCGCATCGACCCGCATCCCTCGCGCTTGCTCCGTGAAGTCCTTGGTGCTCACCAACTCAACGTTGGGTAGCTGGGCTAAGGCTCGCTGAAAGCGGACGATGTTCTTGCGTCCCCGCCTCGTACCATCCACGCGACCGACAACGAGCCGAATGGATTCGGCCACATATTGCTGCTCCCCATTAGCAGAGTTGAGCTGGGCCACCGCGGCGCCGCTCATCATCATCACGGACATTAAGCAAGATAGGGCGATCAATAGGCAGGGGCGACTTCGGGTCGATGTACGACCGTAGAGAACATGCGCTCGCCTGTATTCTGACTGGCTCATGGAGCCAACGATAGCTCGACCGGGCAGGGAGGACAACGTTGGAGGTGGTGATCGCGTAGATAATTACGTCCCCACCCCCAATCGCTTAAGCTGATTAGCCGTCTTGGCCTTCGGTTCCAGAGGTGTTTTCGCGGATAACGCCATGGTGGGCGAGCACCCGTCGTTCGATCTCGGCCATCATCTCAGGGTGTCCCTTAAGAAACTCTTTGACCCGCTCGCGCCCCTGACCGATTCGCTCACCTTCGAAGCTGTACCAGGCACCAGACTTCTGCACGACGTCAATCTCTGAACCTAGGTCCAACAGCTCGCCGGCGCGGCTGATGCCCTCACCGTACATGATGTCGAACTCCGCCTGCCGGAAGGGAGGAGCGAGCTTATTCTTTACGACCTTGCAGCGGGTACGATTACCCAAGACGCCGTCCGCTCCCTTGATCGCGCCAATACGGCGAATGTCGATACGCTGGGATGCATAGAACTTCAGCGCGTTACCGCCGGCCGTAGTCTCGGGGCTACCGAACATCACGCCGATCTTCATTCGAATCTGGTTAATGAAGAACACTACGGTCTTGCTGCGATTGATGCTGCCCGTCAGCTTACGGAGCGCTTGAGACATCAAGCGAGCCTGCAATCCAACGTGCGTGTCACCCATATCGCCCTCGAGCTCCGCCTTGGGGACCAACGCGGCGACAGAGTCGATAACGAGAATATCAACGGCGCCTGAACGTACGAGCATATCGGCGATCTCAAGAGCTTGTTCACCCGTATCTGGCTGGCTGATCAAGAGTTCGTCCGTCTTCACGCCCAGCTTACGAGCATAGGTCACATCGAGGGCATGCTCTGCGTCAATGAACGCAGCGACGCCACCCATCCGCTGAGCCTCAGCGATCGCGTGGAGAGTCAGGGTTGTTTTACCACTGGACTCTGGTCCGTAGACCTCGACGATGCGGCCGCGGGCGTATCCGCCTATCCCGAGCGCGATGTCCAGGCTGGCGCTCCCGGATGGCACGACGGGTATATCTCCAAAGAGGGTGTCCTCTTCACCGAGACGCATAATCGCGCCCTTACCAAACTGCTTCTCGATCGCGTTTACCGCTAGATCCAGCGCTCGGTCTCGATCACCGCTCCCCGTTTGACCCTTACCTGCCATCGTCTCAACCCCTCTTTGTATAGCGCCTAGGCGCTGTGTTTTTAGGTCGGAGCGCTCACTGTCCGACCCTTGATTTCTATCGAGTGTCTAAAAGACCCCCCGAAAATAACTCAGTTATCAGTACGCCATCGGCGTCTTATTCATCGGCGTCCATATCGACGTCGATGGTGTCCTTCATATCTTTAGCTCGGAGCTTCCGTCGTGGCGGCCGCACCAAGGTCGTCCGCTCTTTGAGTCGAGCCTCCAATTGCGCTGCGATCTCCGAACGGAGTTCGTCGTCATTTTGCTCTGGCTCCGTCGCCGCGGTGACCGAAGCAAAGTCTCGCTCCCACTTCACCAAGAATCGTGACCGGCCCCGCCGATCTTCGTCTTGGACTAGCAACGCCAACGAGCTCACTGTCATCGTCGCGTCCACGTTCGCGTTCGGGACTTCGAAGTCCGGACCTTCACCCTTCAATCGACTCACGGGCACGTGTGGTCTCCAGGCACCCTCTCGGACCGCAAAACCGTAGCCTGACAGATGCTCTGAGAGGCGCTCTCGGAGCGCACAGAGCGCGTCTGTCCCATCGGCGGCCGAGATTTGAATTAGAGCGGCTTCGCCCTCGCTGGGCCAGCGTTCAATCTCGCCGAGAGTTACGGAGAATGACTCTTGTCCGGTGATCGCTCGATCGACCGCGAGCTGTGCGGCCTCAAGCGACTCTGTCGTCGGTGCGCCGAGATCGATGATCGGGATGCTCAAAGCGTCTTTAGGGAGGCTCTGAACTTTACGACCTTCGTCACTCACTTGCTCGTACACGACGCGTTGAACTTCCCCTATTTGGCTGAGGAGTTCCCCGTCAATCCGCGCGGCGAGGAAAGCTCGACTTGGGTCTTCAAAGTTATCCATAATGCCTCCGTATGCGATCGAGTGCGTAGCCCATCGCTAGAGTGCGGACACGGTCCCGATCACCACGGAAGTGACGACACTTCGCCTCGTCCAGTCCTGGTCCAATCCATGCCAGCCACACAGTGCCGACGGGCTTATCAGGGCTGCCCCCATTTGGGCCCGCGATCCCCGTAATGGAGACGGCAATATCACATCCCAACGCAGATTGGGCCCCACTTGCCATCGCGCGTGCTGTTTCTTCGCTGACCGCTCCATGTTGTTCGATGGTCGACGGATCTACATTGAGTAGATTCGCCTTCACTTGATTGGAGTAGCTGACGATCGATCCCACATATACAGCCGAGGCTCCGGAAACCTGCGTAAGGGTCGCGCCGACGAGCCCGCCCGTGCAGCTCTCCGCCGTACCCAACGTCAGCCCCTTATTGCGACAAACCGAGAGTGTTGACTCCTGAAGGCTGGTCGCCTCGTCACCTAGATACGCGTCTGGTGCGAGCTTGATGATCTCCTCAGCGACGACGCTAAGCGCAGATTCATCTGCAGCTCTCAACCGGATATGATTCTCTGGAAGATGAGTTCGGTAGAGGACATCGACGCCCTCCGGCAGCGAGACGTCCCTGACGCGATGGGCCAGGGATGATTCACCGATGCCTGCGAACATGAGGGTGCGTACGTGCGTCGCCTTTGGAAGGGCGTCCTGGATAAAGCCCTCGATGTATTCGGCGAAATGCCACTTCATCTCCCGCGACACGCCGGGCAGCGCGAATATGGTGCACCCACCAAATTCAAGCCGTATACCGGGCGCTGTGCCGACGGATGATCTGAGGGCAATGGCGCCCTCCGGGATTCGCGCTTGCCTCCGGTTGTTGAGAGAGGGGACGCGAGAACCGAAGCGCTCGAGGATGTCATTCCAGACCGCTTCATCATGGGCGAGTGATCGCTCAGTCGCGGCGGCGATGGCGTCAACCGTTAGATCGTCAGGTGTAGGGCCGAGACCTCCTGTACAGATCACGACGTCGGCTCTAGCGCACACCTCTCGGATCGTCGCGGTGAGCTGATCTAGATCGTCACGCACGGTCTGCGAAGCCGAGACCTCACCACCAATTTTTCGGACTGAATCGCACAGCCAAGCGCTGTTTGTGTCCGTAATGACTCCATCT
>CALELH010000761.1 GCA_937902595.1 uncultured Myxococcales bacterium | reverse complement strand
TCGATGATGAAGACGATGATGGGGACGGCATTCCAGATGTGGTGACATCCGCGAGCAACGGCGGGAAGCCGATCTACATAAACTTTGGTTTGGGTAGCGGCTTGACCTCTGATACCCAGACGTTCGGCCCTGCCGGTTACAGTAGTGACATTGCGGTCGGTGACCTGAATAACGATGGCGAGCTGGACGTTGTCTTCACGAAGGCGGGTGCCCATGACGTGTATTGGTTGCATCGTTCCTGTGGTGACTGATGGCCCCTTGCGGTAAGGATTCCTATTCACCATTTCGTGAATCGATAGGGCGGCCAGGGTAGACGCACCTATGACGTCCTCTTCTCTGCCTTGGGTGGTCCTCCTCGTAGCCTTCGGTGGGCCTTCTCGGGAAGGGCTCTATGGGTCTGGCGCATCTTGCGCTGCATCACGCCGCGCCCCCGACGGACTCTGTGCTCGACCAGCCCTTGGCACCTCGGCCTGAACAGTCTTTAGCTCTTTTTTTGAGACGGTGGATTGAAGCACCTAGGCGCTTTTGCGCCCCTTGTCCCATAGGGTGTCGTTCCCCAAGGTAAGCGGACCCCGGCGTGGTCATTAGATGGCTGGAGTTCACGGGCGTCATTGTTGTAGATTGTGCCAACCAATACAGGGAGTACACATGAAGCGCAGTCAACGGCTCGTCCTAATTGCCCTCCTGGGAACCATCGGGTTCCTAGGGTGCGAAGATAACAGCGGATCAGCCTCTTCTGGCGGGAGCACCATTATCGTAACGGAGATGGACGGCGCGGTCGGACAGGCTGATGGTTCGCTCGAGGAGGACCTCGGCGCCATCGCCGACATGGCCCCGATGACAGCGGTCGATCAGGGGGCGCCCCCGTTGGACTCACAGGTCGTTGACATGGCGATGCCAGATGCGGCCGTGCCTGTCGATCAGTGCGAGGCGCTCGGTTTTACGAAGCGCGATTTCTACGAGGGCGGTATCGGCGGGCCGAGCTACAACTTTGGCGCCCTCGCCGGGGACTTCTCTGTCACCACCTTGCGCGGTGAGTGGAGCTTGCGTGCGGAGTGGTCTGGCTGCGACTCGTATGTCTTCTTAACTCATTTCCCTGATCTACGCGGGAACCCAAGTGGCGCTTGGTTCGGCGACCTTGTGTGGGGCAGCCAGCTTGAGGCCCTCGCGCTGACGAGCCCGAAGAACGTTCACTATTTCTTTATCTCCTACGAGCGGGCCCCCGCCGCGCGAGCGGCGCTCATAGAGGCGCAGCAGACACGCTTCGAGCAGACGCTCGTTGCCTGGCTACCCGATGAGGGCGAGCGAGACCACTGGAGAGCCCGTGTGCATTTCGTGACCGACCGGGCATCAGAGATCGAGGGGTCAGTCGGGGGCTTCGTTACCGACTACATGAACTATCTCTTCGATCCCAGCAGCAGCGTGGACCTGGGCGGGCGTGGAATGGCCCAGGCCCCTCTGCCTTTCGCCTTCGCCATAGACCGTCAACAGCGTTGGGATTCCGTTGGGACATTAAGCCCGCACGTCGGCGCGTCGCCAGAGTGGTCGATGGTGGCCTACTCGCCACACTTCTATAATCACAAGGCGGCCTTAGAGGAGCGGGACTCCAATGAGGAGGTGACTAAGGTTGAGTTGATCGATGAGGACGTGACGGCGCGCCACATCGTGCGGACCGGCATGCTGCCGGATGCGGCGGCGATGGCGAACTTCGACACCTTGTTTATCGACATCGAGGTGCACTGCCCCCACCGAAACGTCTTCGCGTGTTCGGAGTGGGACCGTATCGGTCGGGTGATGTTCTGCTTAGACCCCGAATGTATGGAGCAACGGGAGATCGCTCGCTGGATTACCCCGTATTGGCGACGAGGAACGCGTCGATGGATGATCGACGCGAGCCCATTCCTAGGCCTCATGTCAGCGGGTGGTGAGCAGACCTTCCGCTTGGTGATGGGGCCCAACTGGGAGCGCGGCACCGAACGTAAAGCGCGCTTCGAACTGCGTTTGTCATCCAGTGGTAAAGGCCGGGCGTTGGGGGCGGAGCGAGTCTACCAGGGCGGCGGTTTTAACGCTGAATACAATATGAATCACGGCCCCGTGAGTTTTGCGGTACCGGCGGAGGCCGCTCGGGCCGAGCTGGTGGTTATCTTGAGCGGCCATGGTCAGAGCGATGGGAACAATTGCTCCGAGTGGTGTGACCACCGGCATGACTTTGCGGTGAACGGGAACCCCATCGGCGAGATCCGCTCTGAACTCCCAGTCGGGAGCATGCGAGGGTGTGCGGATAAGGCGGGAGAAGGGGTGCCGCCGGGCCAATACGGGAACTGGGCTCAAGGGCGCGCCTACTGGTGCCCAGGCTGGCCGGTAGACGCCCTGCGCTTCGATATCACAGAGCATCTGACGGCGTCTGAGATGGAGCAATTGACCTACTCGGCTAACTTGGCCGGGGGACAGCCGGGCGGCGGCAATATCGACCTGAGCGCGTACATCGTTTGGTACGCTGCCGACGAGTAGGGTGCCTAGCGGCTCGAAAGGCAGTAGTGACCGCTCGTATAATATCCTGAAGGGCAGCTCCCAGTTTTGGGGATGGCGTGTCGTGCGCTCGGTGAGCTCGCGAGGCAGTAGTTTCCGCTCGTGTAATAGCCGGAAGGGCAGCTGCCTGACTTAGGGAGCGCGAAGCGGGCCGATGAGCCCGAAGGCTTACAATATCGACCGCTTGTGTAATAGCCACTCGGGCAACTCCCGATCTTAGGGAGTGGCGCCGCTGAAGTGCGGGTGGTGACCTTGGTGCGAGCGCCGGAC
>CALELH010000760.1 GCA_937902595.1 uncultured Myxococcales bacterium | reverse complement strand
TGAATAATGCTCGCTGAATGAGCTTCGTCGAGTGCATCGCAAACCTGGGACATAATCTTCAGTACGCGCTGAGCGGGAAGCGGAGAATCTTCCGCGATAATCGTCCCTAAATCTCGACCCTGAACAAACTCCATCGCCATCCACAGGAGTGTGCCGTCATCGTCCTGCCCGTATCCAAACATCGAGATACAGTTGGGATGGTTCAGTCGACTTGCAGCCTGAGCTTCTCGCTCGAAGCGTTTTACGACAGTGGTGTCACTGATGAGGTTAGGTCGAAGTATCTTGAGCGCGACGTCCTTCTTGAGTTGGACGTGCTTTGCTTTGTAGACCCGACCCATCGCGCCTTCGCCGGCGATGCCGATGATTTCATAGGTCGAGTCGATGATCTTCCCCATGAGAGGGTCTGACCCAGACGTCTTTGTATAGGTTATCGACACCCCACAGGATGGACAGAAGTTTGGTCGGCCCTTAACGTCGTGGCCACACTTATGACAACTTTGCATGTCGCTGCTTTTCCTCGAACCTAGAGGTGGGGGAGACGGCCGAGGAGACGATATCAGAGCGCGGCGCGAGTAGGCAAGCCTAGCAGGGGTAATCGATTGCCCTTTGCTCAACGCATAGGGTCCGGTATGGTGCTCCCGCTGTCGAATAATCAAGCAAAATTTGGAGGTCTGCTACCTCATGTTGCGGAAACTCATTGCCATCTCCCTAATCGTTCTTGTAACCCAGATCGGTTGCTACAACACGTATAACGTGGCCCTGGACGAGCTCGCTAAGGCTCAAGAGGGCGGCTCCCTAGCAGCGGTTAAGATAAAGACCGAAGCTGGGCAGGACGTCGTTGTTACTGAAAACACCAAGATCGGTGTTACGGACAAGAGCGGGGTATACCACGCTGTTTCACCGTTTAACTTCACGATGAGCCAGAACCAGCTCATTGCCCCTGACGAAGATTTCCTCATCTCAAAGTCCGAGATTGAGAGTGGGAACGTCAAGCTCGTGAGTGGGACTAAGACGGCGCTTGTGGTGTTGTCTGGGTTTGCTGCCGTCATCGGTGGCGCGCTCTACGTCACCTTGACTGCCGAAGAAGAAAAGGGCTTTGGGTCTAACTAAAGTTACCCACGCCCCTTAGATTACCGCCCGGCCGAGCTTTTGTTCCTATCCCCGCGTTCGTAGGGGCCGGGCTAGCCAGTGCCAGATTAGGAGGGACACACCGATGATACAGGCTTTCTCTGTATTAAGAGGTTGTGTCTCCGACCTACGCGTCGCTCCCCTTAATTACCAGTTGCGTGTTCGCGCTGCCGAGACTTTGATCGCTCTTGGCCAGCGTGAGCGTGGCCACCAGATCCTTCTGGCAGTCGCAGAGTATTACGCTCTAGCAGGTTTCCCCGTTCGAGCCTTCCGGGCGCTCAAGATCGCCGGTTATCATGGCGCCGAGCTTGAGTCGTTAGAGCGAGGCTTTAAGCTTCTCTCTGTTCACTATGCGGCGGAAGAGGGGCGCTCGTGGGGGGAGCCGATTATAGAGGCGCCCATTCTGAGGGCGGCTCTTGGTGTGGCCCCGCCTCTAGAGT
>CALELH010000759.1 GCA_937902595.1 uncultured Myxococcales bacterium | reverse complement strand
GTCGGAGCTCCAACTTGTACGCTTTGTTGCCCTTAGCCAAGAGCGAGGGGTCCAGGCTCGGGTCCATTTCCTTGCCGGGCAACGAGCGCTGCGCTACGGGCGGTCCCTGGTAGAGCATGCCGACGGCATGAAGGCGCTTCTGTCGTGTGGCTTGGAGGAGCAGCACGCGTCTGTGAGCAAGCTCCTCGCTCGTGAGAAGACCCTGGGGCGGCACGTGCGCGCGCTGGAGATTGAGGTGGCGTCTAGGCTCTTTGAGATGGAGTGTGGTGGCGTCGAGCCTGTTGTAGGGGTGATGAGGGTTAAGGCCGGTCCAGAGTTTGTCAACACCTTGGCGAGCCGGCTCGAAGCCAGTGGCACCCGAAAAGTTCTAATCGTCGCCATTGGCGAACCTGGAGAGGGAAGCTTTTGCGTCCTTGGGCCAGAGGAGCACCTCACCGTGGTGGGGCCCGCGGTATGTTCGGCTCTTGAAGGCCGAGGAGGCGGCCGGGGGCGGCGATTTCAAGGAAGGGCCAAGCGCCCCGATCTGATAGACCGGGCCGTTGAAGCGGCGCGTGAGGCGCTCGGGAGTAGCTAGTGACGCACACTGTAATCATTAGGCATCCTCGTGAACGACGCTCTAAGTGCTCGCTCACCCCACTGGAGGAGCGGGCGGAGTACGAGTTTCTCGTTTGGTCCCGTGATCTCGTGTTCGACGCAACAGGATACACCGTGCTTGGGGTGGATGCTCCACCGATCAGTGTGGCGGATCAAGGGCGGCCACTGCTGGTTCTGGATGGCACATGGCGTCTGCTCGCTGACATTGAGCAGGCGGTGGCTGGCGAGCCGGTACGGCGGTCTATCCCAAGCGGCGTTCGCACCGCGTACCCCCGGGTTAGTCGGTATGGGACGGATCCGGAGGGTGGGCTCGCGTCCATTGAGGCGCTCTTTGTGGCGAAGGCGATGCTGGGCGAGTGGGACCCGAGCCTTCTCGAGGATTACCGTTGGGGCGAAGCGTTTCTCGCGGACCTCCCGGAAGAGATTCGCGCACACAGCCTATAGTGCCGACTCAGGCTGCCGTTTCACCGAATAAAGCACAGGCCTTAGAGTGCGCTTTGTGTCACTATTATCCAATGGACGCATAGGTTTACCGTAATGCGACCGGTTGAGCATGCGGGCCAGCTGCACGCTGGGAAGACCAAGGGGGAGAGGGAGCATGATCTTGCGCAAAGTACGACCGTTTCGATGTCGTGGGTTAGCTGTGGCCAATATCCTGATCTTCGCGGTGGTCGGCTGTGCCGATTCTTCGAGTTCGGGGGTGTCCCCAGATGGCGCCATGGACGAGGCAGATCGCGGAGAGGTCCGCTTGGTGCTCGACGCTGAGCTTGCGGATGGCATGGGCGCCGAGAGCGACAGCGCGGGCCTTGAACGCGACGGCGCGCTTCCTGACATGTGTCCCAATCCAGAAGAGGAATCATGCAACGGCTTGGATGATGACTGCGATGGTCGAGTAGATGAGGATTTTGGGGTCGGGGATGAGTGCACGGCGGGTGTTGGTCAGTGCCAGAATACGGGCGAGATAGTCTGCATTTCGGAGTCCGAGGCTGCGTGCAATGTCGAGCCCGGCAATGGAAGCACAGAGTACTGCAACGCCCTTGATGACGACTGCGATGGTCGCGCCGATGAAAGTTACGCCAATCTAGGTTTTGCCTGCGAGGTCACCGAAGGTGAGTGCTCAAGCAGTGGGCGAGTTGTGTGCGCTGAGGGCGGGCTGTCCACTGAGTGTGACGCGCAGCCCGTAGTGGTGACGGAAGAGTTATGCGATGGCGCTGATAATGATTGCGACGGCCAGACGGATGAAGGCCTGAATGTGGGCGAGCTGTGTGAGTCTGGTGTCGGGCTGTGTCGACGTGGCGGATTCAACGAGTGTGGTGAGGAGGGTGGGGTGGTCTGCACGGCCGTCCCCGGCCCCCCGGCGGATGAGGCCTGCGATGGTTTCGACAATGATTGTGACGGTGTGCCGGACGAAGACTTTGGAGGCGGGGTGTGTACGGCCGGCGTCGGCGGGTGCGTACGAGAGGGGTTTCTTGCGTGCAACGCCGATGGAGATCTTGTCTGCAACGCGGTCGCCGGAGAGCCAGGGTTCGAGAGCTGCAACGATGTAGATGATGACTGCGACGGGGAGGTGGATGAACGCTGGCCGGACCTTGGTGGCCCGTGCACCGCAGGTGAGGGGATTTGTGCCCGCGACGGGGTCGTCGCGTGTACGGACGTAGAGGGCGGCGGACTTGAGTTTGAGGGCGTTCAGCAGAACTTAGCTATCGCTGACCTAGAGGCGGGTGGCTTTGAGCTTTGCTGGAGTGGGGATTTTGGCGGTACAGCAAACATCGATGAGGTCTTAGAGCGCTGCAATCAGGACGTCCTCCTGATGGGGTGCCGACCTAACGCTCAGGTCGATTCACTCACCATCGCGGCGATGGGTGAGCGCGCTGAGGTGTTGACGGACGTTGGGCCAGGAGCGAACGCCACCCATCAGCACAACGGTGTCGGTTGGTACTTTCACCGGGCTCGCTCCTGGGGATTCGCCCCCGGGGGGCTTCCGGTTAGTCGTAATAGCTGTGACACCAACGCCATGGAGCCGGATTTACGGATGTGCTGGCACACCTCCAACGGGCGAATCACGTCGGGGTATCGTTGCGGGAACCCGCGTAATGGAGTCCGCCAGACCTTACGTGTCATCTACCATCGCTCCGCGGGTCCGACCGCTGAGTGTACCGCTGTCGCTGGAGAGCCCGCTGAGGCTGAGGTTTGTAACGGTAATGATGATGATTGTGATGGCGCCACAGATGAAGAGATCGAGGGGGTTGGGGAGAGCTGCGAATTGGATGGCTTAGAGCTGTGCCAGATCGCGGAGACCCAGTGCACTGACGGCGGAGAGGTCGAGTGTCTACCTAAGGACGTTGAGCCTGCACAGGAGTCTTGCAATGAGCGCGACGATGACTGCGATGGTTCCGTCGATGAAGACTTTCCGGAGCTAGGTGATGCGTGTAGCGAAGGGGTGGGCGCCTGCCTCAATGAGGGGGTCTACGTGTGCTCCGGCGACGAGGAACG
>CALELH010000758.1 GCA_937902595.1 uncultured Myxococcales bacterium | reverse complement strand
TCAGCGTTGACCTGAAGACTGGGGGCCCCGAGTACGGTCACGGCTTTCGGAGCGAAGCGCCGGAGGTAGTCCTCGGCGGAGTCCCCCAGGCGATCGGCGTAGCTCAGGGCGATGACCACGGGGCGGCCACCGTTGCGCTGGGCGCTGGCGGGCACCGCGGCCAGGTACACCAGGTCGCGCCAGTCTGCGTCATCTCCTGGGATAGGGAGCATGAAGGCGTGCTCTGCGTTGGGCTCCGGAGGTGGGACCATCATGTCCGGTCCGGCGCTGTCGGGGTCTATCCCAGCGTCCATATCGGCGCCTGAGTCGACCTCGGGAGGCGGAGTCCCGTCCGTGCTAGAGGCCGCGTCGATAACGGCGTCCGTGGTGGCCGTTGTTTCTTCGGCCGCGCAGCCGAAGAGGAGCGCTGCGGTGAGGAGTAGGCGAAGGGGCGTGGTCATGGATAACTCCAAGGGGTTACTCAGGGTGGCGGATGGCAGGGTTGGCGCGGAGCGCTCGTCCTTGCTCGTCAGAGATGATAGCGCCGGTGCCGTCGGCGTGCATCAGGTAACGATTGTCGTTCTCGGGTGTGTCGTCGTAGTGGTCATGTGAGACCTCATCGTATTCACTCGTGTGGAAGAGACCGAGAGCGTGTCCGAGCTCGTGGGCCATGGTCTGGCCGATGGCCGGCGGATCCAGGAAGCGCTGACCCGGTGGCACCTCGAGGGGCCCGCGGGTGCCGATGGCGACGCCGCTGGCCACGGTGCCTGGTAGATAGGGCGGGTTCGGGACCGAGGCGGCCACACCCGGGATCGCTGGAAAGTCAGGCTCCCCTGTGAGGATCTGGTCCACAAAGAAGATGTTGAGGCCGTCGGTCTGGCTCGCGATGGAGTTAGCCATCAGCGCGCCCAAGGTCTCTTCACCTTCGGCGATGGACACGGTGCTCAGGGTAGGGTCCAGGTCCTGGTAGGTCATGTCCCCGATGGTGATGCCGGCGCGCCCGTAGAGCTCGTTGACCCGCTGCACGCAGGCAGCGAAATAGGGGTCTCCCTGTACGGAGTCCGAGGTCCAGCCTTGGGCGCCGGTAAAGTAGAAGTTGAGGTCGATGACGCCGGTCTCGGGGGCCGCGGGCCCTCGCTTGGCGATGACCGTCACCGTGACGCTGTCGGCGGCGAAGCCGTCTACCCAGCCGCTCAGGGCCAGCCGGTGGGTGCCTGGATGCACCGCGCCGGTGTCACGATTGGGGGCCACCGTCGTCGAGACCCCGTTTTGGAGCAAGCCTGTGAAGTTTCGACAGGTCATGCAGCCGCGGTCGTTGCCGGCCGCTTCACTCCATCCGGGCGCCGCGAGTTGGGTCCCGTCCCCATCGGTCCAGCTCTCGATGCCGAACCAGCCATCGGGATCGCCGTGAACGATCACCGTGAGGGACACAACGTCATCGGGGGCCTCGAAGTTTACGTTCGCGGAGGCGCCGCTGATGGGGACCTGGCGTTGATCGATGAGGGTCTCGATGATGAATCCGGCGCCCGCAGGGGCAGCGTCTGTGGCGCTGTCCAGCGCGAGGCCGCCATCTTGGTCAGAGTCAGCGCGCGCGGCGTCCTGGGGCTGGGCTTGGGTGTCCGCGTCTTCGTCGCCGCACGACCACAAGAGGCACGCTGCGAGCAGATAGGTTAGGGCACGATTCATCGCGGGCTCCTATAGTGCATCCAGTCTGGGTACGCCGAACCTGGAGCGTGGTGTTCCGTGGTGCGCTCGGTGACAAGCATCACGGCAACCTCACCGTCAGCGTCCACTGGCCGGGCGCGCCCTTGGCGATGGAGATGGTGGCGTGTCCAAAGGTCGCTTGGCCGATGGGGTTCTCGCGATAGGCTGCGTGCAGCCAGGCGGTGGCTTTATCGAGCTGCTTCTTTCCGGCCAGCAGCCTAAAGAGCTTCGCGCTGTCTGACGCGTTTCGTGCGGGAGGCGCTTTCATGTCAAAGTTCGCGATACCGCCGACCACCCGATTGTCTTTGGCTGTAGTGAGGAGGCGGAAGCCCGCGTAGCCGCAGTCCTGAGCGCCTGCGCAGGCATACAGATGGGTTCGTAGCTTGGCCTTGCTCCCGTCACTGAGCTTCACGATCTCGATGGAGGGCGGGCCGGCGGGTACCAACTTGAAGACACGCTTTAGCAGAGCGCGCGCGTAGGGCGCTGGAGTGCCCAGTAGATAGGGCATAGTCGTTGAGCGGCCCTTTGGTCTTTGGTCTGCCTTGGGCTTTGGCGCCTCGTCGGCTTTTGGGGCTTCGCTGGGGGCGTGACGTGGAGGTGAGGCCTGGGCCCCTTGAGCGGCCTGGGTGGAGGAACCACTGGCCAGCTCGTTGGCGCCTGTGGGCGTACCCTCCGACGCGGTCGTGCAGGCGGTCGCGACGGCGCCGATGAGGACGACGCATCGTACGGCAGGCTTGAGCATAGAGCGGCTCCAGGGAAGGTGGGGGTTGGTGGGGTGATTCTACCAGTGGTTGGCCTTTTGTTGAACCGCCTTGGACTCGTGGGCAGTTCAGGGACCCGGGGCCACGACCATAGAATTTTCTTGGGCTCTTGGCTCAAGAGGTTCAGGCACGTAAGCTTGCCTCGCTGGGGTGATAGGGTAAGCATGTCCGCAGACGGAGATATCACAGAATACCACGCGCGTTTGGCCGAGTGCCTAGGGCCCAACGGTTGGGCCGAAGCGATGGATTCGATCCGTGCATCGCCGAAGTTCTTGGAGGGCGTCGCGACGCGCTACCCTGGGGTCACCATGATGACCCCGGCCGGGCCCGCTGATCCATGGGCTGTCGAAGTGTATGCCCTGCTGCAAGAGCTGCAGGAGAGTCTGGTCGGGTCCATGGCCAATTCGGTGATCCCGGTGAACCCAGATAGCTTCCATGTGACCGTCGGCGATCTCGTCGCTGGGGAGGCCTACAGCTCAGGGTGTGACAAGGCGATCTCCAGGGCGGTTAAGCGAATATTGGCGAGCCTTGGCGACGATGACGTTGAGCCTGACTGGCGCGTCGCGGGAGTGGCCCTGTTTGAGCACGCCGTCGTGGGCTTGTTGGAGCCTGTGTCTGAGTCGGATTACCTCCCCATTGTGGAGCTAAGGGACCGCCTCTACTGCGACTTGCCGCTACGCGCACTTGGAGTGCGTCGACCGCGTCCGCTCATGCTGCATGTTACGTTGGCCTATTTCGATTCGGGCCCCACGGAGGCCGATCGGGCCCGATGGAACGATGTCCTAGAAGCGTCTCTCGAGGCGTGTAGGCGAAGAAGCGCGACCATGCTGGTCCGAGATGTAGGGATACATCGCTTTAATGACATGAGCGCGTTCACGCCTCTCAAGTTTGGGTAGGCTGAGTCGATTGGGCGTTAGCCCGGCATGGCAGCTGAGACCACGAGTGTGTAGATCAGGTCGCCCGTCGCAGCCTGAGACGCGACGCTCCGCATGGGCGCGAGTTGGTCTATGAATCGAGGCTCAAGGTCGGGCCCGTCGAGCTCGCGGACAAGGGCGATGGCGCGCTGTGCGTATCGTAAGATCTGTACAGTCTCCAGTCCGGCCGGATCGTCGAAGAACCATCCACAGCTTGTAAACATCATCAGGCGATGCCGCTGAATCTCAAGCAGGGTTCTCAGATCGCCGCTGTCTTGCCCATTCGCCGCGCGCTCGGCCAAGGGGCCAAGCTTAGAGGTGTCGGGTGACTCAAGCAGGTCGTAGATATACCGGTCCCGAAGGGTCCATGGGTCTCCATACTTTGCCGCACGGAGTTCATAGAACGCGTCGATCTCGTCACGTAAAGAGTTCAGAGCGTCCCTCAGGGTGTTGCGCCACTTCTGCTGCCCCGAACGCTTCGGATCGATGGTGCAGCCGCAGTTGTCGGACCATCGCCCAACACCGTGGGCGCAACTCCAGGCACTCGGTGAGACGATCTCGGCCGACCATGTGGGCGGGTTCGCGGCGAGGTATGCCCCGTAGTTTGTTAGGCTGACCTCCTCATCCTCAAGGAGGGTCTTGATGCAGTAGGCGAGG
>CALELH010000757.1 GCA_937902595.1 uncultured Myxococcales bacterium | reverse complement strand
TGGCAGCCGCTCGCCTCTTCGCCCAGACGCACCGCTTCGGCCAGATGTTGCTGCTCGAGAGCGCCGAGCGCCTCACAGAGCAGGGTGAGGGGTCTTAGATTTTTCTCAATGTCGGCTCGAAACTCCGGCAGAGCGTGCTGAGCACAGCGCTCCAAAACGGCCTTGGATGCCTTTGGATCGCCATCAAGGATGAGGAGATACCCGAGACAAAAGTGCGCATATGGGCTCTCTCTAAGAGAACCATCAACCAAGCTCGGTAACCTTCGTAAGACCGTCTGACGGGCAGGCAGAGATGATTCCGCTGCCTCCAGAAGCGGCGCAAGGATGAGGTCATTCTCTCCGAACTCGTCCAGACACTCCAAACTCAGCTTAGCCACCTCTTCGTACCGCTTATCAAGGTCCGCAAGGATGATTTGAGCAAATGCCAAGACGAATGGGCTAGTATCAAGTTTTATCAGGGCCTTGGCTCGACGCTTCTGTTTCGTCCGGTTTTTCAATCGAACGGAGTTACGTAACGCGAAGTACAAGAACAGAGCGTCATCCGGTGACGCTTTAAGCGCCTTCTCAAAGTCCGCCTCAGCGCCTGACGCATCTCCCAGAATGGCGGTCGCTTCGGCTCGCCAGCCATAGGACAACTTGTCATCGAAGTTGGTGATCGCGATGGTCGCGTGCTCCTTACAGCCTGCGTAATCGGCAGACCAATACAGCATTCGGGCGACCTCTCGATGTCCGAAGGCCGCATCGATCAGACCACCGGACTCGATGGCACGATTCATATAATCCAGGGCACGAGGCAGATCGTCAGCGCCCTCAGCGGCGTCAGCGCCAGCGATAAGCGCGTCCACGCAATAAGGTTGCTGAGCGAGGATCTTATCGACGGACTTCAGGACCTTGCTGTGGTTTTCGACCTCCTGCGCCGCCTCGATCTTATTCCACGCCTGAAATAGGTCCGCGCGGACATAAACCACATTGGCCAGGTGCCAGAGCTGATTATAGAGCTCAATGATCTCCTGCTGACGCCATACCTCTTCGTAAATAAGGTCGACCTGGAGTGTCGTTCCGTTGATTAATGTTGCCTGAATGGTGGCCTCGAAGAAATCCGCTTCGTGCCAGGCTCCCTCGGGCCAATGATACAGCAACTCGACGATTTGATCGTTGGTCTGCCAAACCCAATCAGTGTGAGTGAAGAGCGATGCCTCCGCATACAGCCCAACTCGCCGATCGGTGAAAAAGAGGATTCCATTTCTTCCTGCCAGTGACCCACCGGACACCGTCCCGAGGAACTCTCCTCTCCACTCTTCTCCATCATCAAGCGGGATCGCGGCTAAGCACCCCCTGCGTTCCTCTTCTCTAGACACAGTTTCTCCCTCCCTTGAATCTCGTCAGCTCTTCACCAAACCGAGTAAGCGCTCCCGTAGCACCCGAGTCTCCGCCCTGAGTAGCCGCAGCTCGTGCCCTCGCGCTTCTTGCTCGGCGGCTGTCTCCTGTCGATCGGTGCCCAGGACGACTAATTGGGCCCCGAACTCCGCCTCGATGCGGGCCTCCTGCTCTGAGACGGCCTCCCATAGCCTGGTCTCCGTGCGCGCAACGCTCTCCTTGACGCCCTGGATGACTTGCGGAACCAGTTCTGCCACCTGCCCTGCGAGCTTCGACTCGAGTGCGCCTCGCGCCTCGATTAACTTGTCTTCCTTGGCCTGGTTGTTGAAAAACGCCAATGCTGGTCCCAGCAGGATGCCCCCGAAGGGAATGATCATCTCGGCGACGAAGCCGATGGCTCCGCTCCACGCGAGGGAGCCCGCGAAGTCCATCAGCCCGATCTCACCCGTGTCCAGGTCCTGGGCCGACGTAGCCAGCGCCGAGAGGTCCACATCGGCCTCCTGAGACATATCCGCGTCAAACTCAGAGGACAGAGTCAGCTTAAGGAGGCTCAGTGCATGCCCGCTCCGTCTCTTGAACTGCGCCACCGCTAAGGTCAACTCATCCCCTAAATTGGAGATTGCCTCGCGGAGTGTCGCCTGCGCGTGCCCCTGAAATCGCGTGAGGAGCGCCTTGACCGCCTCCCGACTCTGGAGGTCTGTATCCTGGATTACGAAGGCCTCTAGAATGATCCGAGTGAGACGGTCTGCGGCGAGATTGGCCCGCACTTCAGCGTCACTGAGATCCTCCCTGAGCGCGGCCTTATGATCCTCTAGACGCCGCTGAAACTCAGCGAGTGCGCTGGCCTGTTTTTCTTCCAGGTCCTTCGACGCCGCAAGCTGCTCTTCCCGGGTCAGGGCGAGAGCGTCGACCTCGGTCTGCAGGGTCCGCTCGGCTGACGCCAGCAGCTCCGTAAGCTCGCGCGCCGTGGATCTCACCAGGGGAATCCCCCGATGCTCCTCAAGAAAATTGAGAATCTGCGACTCGAAGGCCGGCAGACCCGACGCCGCGATGATCTCTTCGGCGGACTGCGCCTCAGCGAAGCGGGTCATCCGGTTGTCAAACTCGAGTTCGCTGAAATCGAGGTCACCATCCAGAACTCGGCGCCCGAAGAGCGCGGCGTAGGCCGCCGACGTCCCGAGGCGTAGAGTCGGATCATTAAGCTGACCCAGCGCGTATTGGATGGTCTGGTCCACATTCTCAGGCTCGATCTGATCGATCTTGTTGAGAAGGTAGAAGACCTTGTCTCGTACGTAGTGTCGCACCTCACTGTAGAACAGACGAGTGCTCTCACCAAAGGGGTGGCGGGCCGGGGCCACGAGGATGACCGCGTCGCATTCCGAGACCATCTTGTAGGTCGTTGCCGTGTGGTGGTCATGGGTGCTGTCGAGGCCAGGCGTGTCGACGAGCTCGACGCCGTCTTTGAGTAAGGGAATCGGCGCCTCTATGTGAATGTCTCTCACCCTGAGTTCGTTGCCAGGGTTTCCCTTCTCCGTCACATAGCTCTTGAGTTCCTTGGGAGCGATTTTCTGGGTGCGCCCGTTCTCAAACTCAACGGTCACCGCGACCTCTTGGGCCCAGGTTAAGTGACTGCTGACCGACGTCGTCGGGCGAATGCCTACCGGGAGCAGACGCTGCCCTAGGAGCGCGTTGAGCAGGGTCGTTTTGCCGGCGTTAAACGCGCCTACGATGCCGACACGAAACCGTTGGGCTTCAAGGCGGTCCATCCGCTGGCGAATCGCGGTGCGCAGGCTCACCCCATGACCCTCAAAGACCGTATCTAGAGAGCCTCGGTCCAAGAGTTCGAGTACCTCGCGCCCGGTCTTAGCCAAATCGGATCGGGCCTCTCTGAAGCGAGCCATCTCCCGCGGGATAATCCGAGGTGCAGTTGGTCGACCACGAGTTTCCGTGGCTCCCCACGCGGCCATCGCCCCACCAGAGTCGAACCGCGGTGACGTTTGAGCATCGCCGGTCGCACCACCACCCCTGGCCATGGAGGGCGCGCCATTCTGACTCGTTGGAGGGACGACCCCTTCAGGTGTCACGGCCGGACGCGGAGTCTGCTTACCCCTATCGAGTCTCCGTAAGATCTCGATCAATCTTGTTTTCTCTTCACCATAATTACGGCCGCTGCTGAAGTACGATGCTTGTAACTCGGTGATCCTGCGACCGATCGTCTCGGGGAGTTCTTCGGTGGCCGGCATCTTGGCGCCGTTAACAAGAACAGGGATGATGCGAATGCCGAACTCAATCCCTGTCTCAATCTCAATGCGTACATAGTCCTGCTCAGGTTCAGTAGACCGAAAGAGTTCCGCCCACTTCGAGCCAATCATGACGAACATCACATCGCTCTTTTGAACCCAATCACGAATGTATGTTCTGAAGTTATCGCCTTCGGGTATGCCCCCATCCACATCCATAAAGACATCACTCTTTTCGGCCTTAAAGGCCTCGCATAAGCTGCGCGTGATGTCCTGACTGTCCTTACGACGATAGGATAAAAACACCCTAACCATGGTCCGCTCCGGTGGTTCTATTCTGAATTCAATATCGGCCGTACGGCAGCGTCAGCCCCAAAGTTCGAGATGACGCCCCCCCCCTACAAATACGAGTCTAGATCAATCCATTAGTGATGAGAACAGGATCAACCTGTACACGCGATCCGGCGAGTCAATCACCCAGGTAGGCATGCTGTTCTACCGAACTCCCCCTATCCCCTCTACGCCATTTCCACAGGAGCAGGGTCTTCGTTCCGTCGCTGGTGCACTCCGAGCGACAGGCATGCCAGAACTCGAAGCAGACACCTAGATCTACCAGAACGCGTCCGCTCTGAATTCAGTGCAGATGAATGGCGCCATTGGGACCTTTGAGCGGACGGTCAGCGGGCTTGTCTTCCGCCCGCCAAATCCAGAGGATCTGGCCTTGCCCCTTGGAGAGCGACAGCGTCGAGCTGTGCGCCCCCGATCGTGCTCCAGACGCAGGCGGTCACCGACTTCCAGGATACCGCCGCCCGAGTCCGTTGGATGCCTGTCTCGCTGATGCTGTCTAGGGGTCCTGGCAAGGCTGGGTATGATCGACGATGACGTAGTGTAGGTCGGACCACGCGACCCGGCCACTGTCGGCGCGTAGGCGTCCGCGAATATGGACTTGCTCACTGCGGTCAAGGCACACAGATCTTAAGCTGTGGGCCGTCTCTCCTACGTCAACATCGACGCCTGTCCCCGGCAGCGGCGACCATCCCTCTTCATTGAGGCCGTCTTCTGCGTAGGGCTTGGTCACGAGCTCTAGGCGACCGGGTTCGTCGGAGATGACCACCAGGTCTGCTCGGATGGGGTTCACGTGGTCTCGAAGTGAGTCGAGATGAACGTAGAGGCCGGGTGTCTTCGCCATCCTCGCGAGCTCCTCAGATGCCTTCTGTAGAGGTCGGCCGCTCCCGCTCTGAACAGCGATCGCCGCAGTGTATTGAGTCCCCGTGCTCGGGTCCTGTACATGCTGGATCGTCGCGCGGTACTCGCTAACCGTCCCTCCCTTGTGGTGGTAGTTCGGGTTCGAAAATACGTTTAGGACGCCGGCATACGCGGGCCCACCACAATTATTGCCGGCCGTGTTGTTCAAGACTCGCTCCGGCCCAGCGCCCCGATACCAAGCGAGGGCCTCATCATTGATCGGAAAGCGGTCAGCGATAGGTAACTCTTCGTGGAGGATAAGCCTGCGGAGGTGCTCGGCCATGTCCCTAGGCGTCGTACAGTTTCCGGTTCCTGAGTCATTATAGACGGTGCAGTCACGATCGTCGGCGTAGGAGCGACCCGACCAACGATGCTCACGCGTAAACTCACGCTCACCTTCTCGCACGACGATTCGCTGAGCCTCGGTGCTGATGAAGGCGTAGGGGCGTGCGTCCGAGGTCACGTACCCTCGCATGAGCGCGGTGCGCTCAAAGCCATTGGCGGGCACAAAGAACTCGCTGTTCAACCAGTCTAGGCCAGCGAAGCGCAGTAAGAGCGTATATGTCTCGTTGGACGAGCAGTTAAAGGTGCGGTGAATCAGCTCTCTGAAGCTCAGGGTGATATCTTCGACCCACCCACCATTGGTCTCACGATAAAAGGTCGCCGTCGCGTCGATGGAGACGTTCAGCTCACTCAGCAACACTAAGGCGGCCGTCGCCGTGTACATCTTGATGGTGCTCGCAGGCCAAAAGTCTGCGTCTGTTCCGGTGTCCCCGTAGCTCTGATGAACAAAGCGCGGTTGGAGAGTCTGACGATCCACGTAGATCAAGTGCGCCCAGACCCGCTGGTCCGGCGCGGCCAAATCAAGGACCGTATCCAGCAAGTCTAAGCTCGGCGGCGGAGGCGGAGGCGTGATCCCTGCGTCCGGGTTGGGCGCAGGGCCTCCCGTATCTGGTCTCGTCACTAGAGCGTCGATGGCGAGTGACCCATCGAAGCTCTCGCCCATATCCTGTACAGCGACATCATGGAGCGCACCATCTGGAACATGCGCGTCGGTAGGGATTGGGCGCCCTTCGGAGTCCATTTCCGCGTCAAAGACGCCGCCATTGGCTCTCGCGTCGATGGTCGGCGGCTCATCGGGCAGCTCGCTGCACCCCACGACAAGAAAGCATGAGACGGAGAACAGGAAGACGATCCAAGCTCTGAAATAAGAACCAAGCATGAGCCCCCTCTGCATTCTCCGACGGCGTCAGAGAGTGAGTAATCCAGGGAGACACGCTAGCACACAATGAGGTCGACTGCGGTAGGAGGAGTCATCAGGAGCGCTCTAGGAGGGAGGTCTCTGAGATCGACTCGTTTAGTGAGGCCAATGTGGTTCGGCCGCCGGGAGAGTTCAGGCGCCTATTGAAGAAACATAGCGACGCCTCGACGAGAATAAAGGTCCCATCAGGCGTCATCAGCGCCAGCCTGAGCTACTGCTGGTGCTCGTAGTCGTACTCGTAGACCTGTAGGCTAGAGACGCCCTCAATCACAAACTCCCGTGCGATGCCGACGATGTGCAAACGCTGGAAGATCTCGTCTGTAATCTTGAGGTTGAACGGCAGCTCAATCTCCTTGCCTGCGTCCCAGTTGTAGTGGTCTTCGACCTGCACCTTGTACCGAATCGTGACGGGGGATCCGGGGACATAGGAGACCTCAGCGTCAATCCTGAATTGGAAACCACCGAGCGCCCAATACCAGTCGCCCTGGGTCGCGTAGAAGTGGCTCCATTCACCGCTCAAGCTACCCTCCAGCGCCTCTTGCCCGTTCCCGTTCTCTTGGATCCAAGCGTTGGCTTCGGCCTTGAGGACCTCAAGCTCTTCAGAGACGCGCGACCCGAGGGAGGTGCTGGCGTCTTCAATGTTCTCGATGGGGTTGTCGGCGAGTAGTCTGTCGACCTCCATGTCCAAGGCTTCCCCCGTGTTCTGGAGAAAATGCATGAAGTGCTCAGCGCCTCTCGGAAAACGGATGCGCGCAGCCCAAGCCGCGGCCGATAAGGAGCGGTGTAAGACCTCGTCCTGCTGGGTAGCCTCTTCTACTCCGTGCTCACCGGATCCCTCGCTGAGGACCTCGTCGGGATCCATGGTCGCTCTGTCTGCTTTAGGCGAGCTCACCTGGCTCCAATCCGAGGCCGGCGCGTTCGTGTTGAGCTCCTCTTCCACGTGCTCATCACCGCATCCAGCGAGAGTCATCGTCGAAGCAATCAGGATCGTAATAAGAGATTTAATGTTCATGTTCAGCTCCCCAATTTTGTGTATTAAGAATCAGTCTTTCGGGCAGATATTCCGCCCTACCAATGACTGTCACCCAGATCGAAAATGACGTTGTCGCAGCCACACAGAGCCAGCGCGATCACCACGCCTAATAAGACAACTGACTTCTTCATGCTGGATGTCCCCTTTTTGATTGTCTGGTGAGTAGTAAAGCAATCCCCGTGCCACTACCTACCGCTAGTTAGGTTGAGGGGCGAAATGAGCCACGGACGCCTCAGATCAGCCATAGTGGGGGTCTCAGACCCCATCAAGATCAGCACACTCAGCGTTGATCCGGGGTCAGAAGTCGCCAAAACTGGGCGTTTAGAGGGAGAAGACCGTTACAGCGAGAGCCGACGGCATAACTAAAACGGGGTCTCTACTGTGCTCGAGCTCACCAGGCACAAGGCTCAGGCCCTTATCACTATGGTCAGCACAGTTTATCTTGGCCCCTGGGCACGCGATCGAGCCTTTTACCCCTTGAGGAGGTGATCGCGAGGGACGGGCGGTGGCGCGAGGCGTCTTGAGCATCTCAGCCTGAGAAAGATCACGCGTGGCGACGGCGTCGTGCCGCCGTGAACAAGAATAGACAGAGCGCCAATAGAACCGGAGCGCTGCCGCGACCGCCTGGGCCGGCGACGCAGCCACCGCTCGAAGTGTCTTCTTCGGGTGCGTCGTATCCAGCGTCAGGCGTCTGTTGGTCTGACTGAGATCCGTCCATCGACAGACCTCCGCTGTCCGGACGCTCTTCAGCGTCTGGCTGCGAATCCTGCATCGCTGTCATATCCAGCGTCATCTCCGCGTCGGGCTCCTCTGCTCCGGCGTCGTCAATCTGCAGACCAGCGTCGCTCATTCCTGGCCCAACCCCAGCGTCCATCAGCACGGGATCCACCCCGGCGTCGATCGGCTCTGGTGCTTGAGCGTGGCTCTCGATCCCTATGGACGGATCACCCCAGAGATTAAAGGTCAGGTAGTTCTTCCAATACCACCACCGATTCGCCACATCGACGGTGCGTCGCAGGTCCGTCAGCGCCTCCCCAGCGC
Source organism: uncultured Myxococcales bacterium (assembly GCA_937902595.1). Lineage (GTDB taxonomy): Bacteria > Myxococcota_A > Bradymonadia > UBA7976 > UBA1532 > UBA1532. The sequence continues at coordinate 116 of CALELH010000757.1, read as the reverse complement.
TCATCCCCTGACCGATCAAACGCTCGGCGAAGTTATAGGCCATGCCAGCGTTACCTGCGTCATCTCTGAGGCTCGCCATCGGGGCTCCGGGCCCATGGGAGATCGTCGCCGCGCCG
>CALELH010000756.1 GCA_937902595.1 uncultured Myxococcales bacterium | reverse complement strand
GGCCTGATCCCAAGGTCGACGTTCGTTCCACTATGGAGGTCATGGTGAGGGCACAGGAGGAGGGCAAGCTTGGTGCAGTTGGCCTCTCGAACACTAACCCCGATGACCTCGCAAAGGCTCAAGAGATCGGCGAGATCGCCGTCTGCCAAGGTGAGTTCAATTTGTTCCAGCCTTATATGCGAGACAACCTCTTTGATCTCTTCAAGGAGGCGGGCATTGGCTGCATGTCATGGGGGACCCTAGAGAAGGGGATACTCACCGGACGAGTGACGCCAAACCGCACCTATGACCAGACCGATGTTAGAAGCCACGCCCCGTGGTGGACCTCCGCTGATCACACCCGCCACTTCCAAGTGATGGAGCGCATTATTCCATTGCTGGAGGAGTGCGGACACACGGGGCTGGAGCTCGCGCTGAGCCACAACCTTTCATATTCAGAGCTGTCTACGGCCCTCTGTGGGGCACGAAATCGGCAGCAGCTAGAAGGGGTGATCGCGGCCGTCGAGAACCCGGTGGGCGACGATCTCTTGGGAGAGTGTCGTCGAATCCAAGCTGAGATTTTTTCCGAGTGAGTCGCGTGAGTGTAAGTGACTATCGGCGGCGTCGATTAGAGCGTCGCCGCTTATGTCGCTTTCGCTGATGGTCCGATGACCTGGGCAGAACTCGCCTGACTCGGTGAGACAAGGCGGCGGTGAGAATCTCCTCACGGACGCTGTCCGTAAGGGGTGAGCTATGCCAGTAGAGGACCTGGCCATTTCCGGAGACGACCAGGAATAATGGCAGACTTAGTCCAACCTGCTGGACGAAAGCTTTGGGTAGCCACTCAATATTGGCGTCATCGCGATGCCAGATAGGATAGTGCCAGGATGAGGCACGCTCGTGGCTGAGCACCTTCTCTAAGCCATCGATGGCCACGCCCATCAACATACTTCCTGACCTCTTTAGGGCTTTCTGCAATGTGTCTAGCTGAACGAGCTCTTCGCGGGATGTGCACGGCTTGCACCAGGTGGCCCAGACGGCCACAACGTACGCGTCGAACTTTGAGACGTACGACTCCAAATCGACAGGTCGACCCGAGTCACCATGACGCTCTATGAGCGTGGCCTTGTCTGGGTTAAACCTCCAGCTGCGCCGACCCTGCCTCAGGGATATTGCCTTGAAAGGGCGGAGCCCGAGTCGAGTCTCTAAGATGGAGGTGGCCTTCTTCAGCCGCTCATTCTTCCGCTCTAAAGATTGCCCTCGGATTTCAAGCTTAGACACCTCCATCTTGAGGGCGCCAATCTCCACTCTTGCCTGACGTATCTCGGGGTTAACCTCCGGCTTTCCACCACAACCCGTGAGGAGCACGAGAGCGCCAATGACGATGAACTTTCGCTGCATCAGGAGCCTCCAGGGTCCGTCGGACACGTCATCTAAGGGGTTCGAAGCAGGGATAGCTAAAGACGAGCGCGCTTCGATTTGCCTGCTTCTCTGAGAGCTTCTTCTTGGAGAGTCGAGCTGCGTCCAGTCGCGTCAGGTACATCTTCTCATCGCCGTAGGTGATGAAGCCCACTCGGTTTTGGTCGATGCCCATGCTCTCTACCAGGTACTTCCGGGTGTTCTCAGCGCGCTTTAAGGCCAGCTTAAGGTTCTTTCTCCAATTTCCATCCTTGCTCGCTCTGCCCACGATGATTACGTAGCCCTTCTCTCCTTGGAGAGCCTCTAAGAACTGCTGCATCTGCTTCTTATCTCGACGATCTAAGCGAGTCTTAGACGGCCCAAACAAAACGAGAGAGTGGGGGAGGCGCTGAGTCAGCAGCATGTACTGTGACCGACTGATCTGCTCGGCCTGATCTACCTGCTTACATTCTCCCTGGTGACATGCGTTGACCACCGCGTTGACGTGACCGGTAAACTCGGGGTCCTTACAGAACGCTTCGCGCGCGTAGGACGCGGCGGTCTGAGGCAGGCAGACTGTGTGGTCGGGATAGTCGGAGCAGATAACCATGAGTCGGCGTCTCTGGTCGTCCAACTTTCCACGAGACTCGTTGAGCTTCTCTGTTGTGGCGAGCAGCTCCTTGGTCTTTTTCTCGTACTCGAGCAGGATGATCTGTTTGGCGGCAGGCTCGAACTCTTCCTTCTTAACCACAGGTTTGGTTGCGCAGGCGGTTAGGCAGTTGAGCATCACAAATAGAATGAATAGGCGCATGGGAACTCCTGAATTGACTCGGCTGTATATCATCAAATTGGCACGACGTCTTCCGTCGCAGCTTGGCGCCTTTCCGTCACTATGAGACCTAAGTCCCAGCGCCGTCGCGCCCTCGACCGCTGACTCCTTACGACTGGTGTCGCTGGTCCCCAGATGTGACATAGAGGCCACACAAAAATGGGTTCTTTTGTCACCATGCCAGCGATCCGTTACCTGTGGGGCCTGAAGTGAGACCCTTGTTTTTTTGACCACGTTTGCTTTGTGATTCTAGTACTTTAATTTGATGGATAGCAATAAAAACGAACGGTCGGAAGGTTTTGGCACGGGGGTTGCTTTTTATAGGGGACACAATCAAACGTGAGCTACGTCAGTGGCTCACACTCGTTTTCTCGTCCCCCCTTCCCCCCAGACTCGAGAAAACGCCGAACCGCTCCCCCCCCTCAGGGAGCGGTTCTCTTTTTTTAGCCGTCTGATTTGGGAGTAAACGTCAGCAGATTGAGATGGGCTAGAGCCGGGACTAAGAAGAGATCAGCCGCGAGCGCGAAGATGAGGGTCAGCGGAAGAAAAGTACCGTAGATCGAAATGGGCCAATACGCGCTGGTAGCCATTGGTAAGAAGCCTAGTGTTAGCACGACTGTCGTCACTACGATGCCACGCCCAGCGTAGTGAAAAGTCCGGCTGATGGCTTCGGCCGGGGTGAGACCCTTCATCGACTCCATGCGATAGCGCATTAAGAAGTGGATGGTGTCATCGACGCCAATACCGATCGCGAGCATTGCGAGGACGAGCGCGTCTGAGTCCAGCTGGTCGTACAATAGCCCCAGTAAGCCGCCAGTCATAAGCAGAGGGAGCGCGTTCGGCAACATAGACCAGAGACCCGCGCTGACCTTCCGTAATGAGATGATCATCATCAGAGCGACCATGATGGCTGTAAACAAGAGACCACGCTTTTGACCCGTGAGCACGGAGCCGAGCCAGTCGCCCGTGAGGAAGATCATTCCAGTCGGCTCAACGGTTTGATCGGGCTTGAGACCCGACGCGATGGCCGCGCCAAACTCATGCCCCGCTTCATTGGTCGCCCGCATGCCTTCATCCTTCATGCGGATCGACAACATCGCGCGACGCCTCTCAAAGTCCATGAGCCCGACGAATGCGTCCCGACCGACGCTTTCGAGCGAGAGAGCGTATTGCGCGATGGTCCCTCGGTCCGATGGCACGCGCCCAGGCTCTTTATTGAACTGAGCGTCGGTCTTTTGAATGAGATCGACGACTGAGAATACGGCCTCCACGCGAGGGTCTCTTTGAATCTGACTCTGGATGGCCTCTAGATGCTTCAGGAGCGCCGGATCCAGCATTCCATCGGGCTGACCTGAGTCGATGACGACTTGCAGGATGTTCGCTTTACTAAAGTTTGCCTCAAACCATCTCAGGTTCTGCGAGTACGGGCTGTCGGCGTCCATACGCTCAGTGATGCGGGTCTCGATGGAGAGTTGAGAGAGTCCAACACCGCTGGCAGTGATCAAACCGATAAACGCGATAAGCACCGCTAAGGGACGTCTTTGGACGAGTTGGTCGTTCCATTTCAATACTTGATCAAGCACATCTTGAGCGCGGGGCTGATCCGATGTGCGCCAATCTTCCGGGGTCTTGAGAAGGTCGAGGATGATCGGAAGCAGCGTCACCGCGATCAAGAGGGTGAAGCCCACGCCGGCGCCCAGGACGTAGCCGAGCTGCCGGAACACCGGGGTCGGTACAAAGGACAAGGCGATAAAGCCAACGAAGGTGGTCGCAGAGGTATACAGGCAGGCCGTACCGACCTCTCCCGCCGAGGTGAGTATGGCCTCACGCTTGTCGAGGCCGTTCTTCAGCTCAAGCAGATATGCGCTGATGAGATGGATGACATCTGAGGTGCCTACGATCAGGATGACCATCGGCGCGATGCTGTGCATCACGGACAGCTCCCGATCGATCAGTACCGCGATGGCCATGGTCCAAATCACACCGATCATCGTCACGAGCGCAGCCACAAAAGCTGGCCAGAGTCGACGAAACATAAAGAAGACCGTGATCAGGAGCACGATGAGGACGACAGGCAGGAGGGTGGACAGATTGTGTAAGGAGATATGGTACATCTCGGCTGTCAGCGCGGGTAACCCGGCCCGATGAACTTTGGCCTTCGAGAAGCCCGCCTTGAGGACCGCTGATTCGACCGCGTCGACGATCTCGGGGAGCATCTCTGCGGCTCGGTTTGGGTCCGGGTACAGCTCCACGACGATAGCGATGTGACGACCGTCTTTGGAGACCAAGAGACCCCCTGTCAGAGGATCGTTGACCAACTCGCGGCGTAGGGCTTCGGCGCGCTCCGGATGTTTACGGGCTAGATGAGCGTAAGTGTGGGCGGTCAGGCCGTCTTTCGTTCGCTTCACTCGACGTGCGCTCAAGACGCTGGTCACCCGCCGCACCACGCCGACCTCTTGCCCTGTGTTCGACTCATCGAACGCCTCATCAAATCCTCCAAAGAACTCGTCTTCAGGAGGAGGTTCATTGGTTGGCTTATCATCGGGGGGGTCGGTGGAGGCGATGGCTCGGATCTCGGTGACGGCGCTCTCCAACTTGTCGAGCGTCTGCGGATCGAAGATGTCCACGTCCTCGATACCGATGATGACCTGCTCATCTGTCGACAGCTCTGAGCAGTACTCCAGGTAACGTTTGAACTGGGGAGAGTCTCCGAAGAAGAGCTTGCCGATGGATGAGCCAATCGTAGCCTGGGATACCGTGTAGATCGCGCCTCCCGTGATGAGGAGATAGCTGACCAACACCAACGCTCGATGCGCGAGGATCCAGGCGATGAACCGGGTGACTGGAGGCTTTGATTCCGTCGTCATAGGCTCAGGGCGTCTCTCGGCTGGCCTCGACCATCTTGTCGCTGACGCGGTTCAGGCCGGAGACTCGCATCAGCCATTCGCCTAGACTCGGCCACAGCAGTGAGATGACTAAGAGCGGTCGAACAGGCATGGGATTGACGATGACCTCAGCCTTGTCCTTTCGGATCGCTTTGATCACAGTCTTGGCGACAGTCTCGGGTCTTGAGCTGCCCAATAGGCCCGGGGCTTGGACGCCATTAACGGCCTGTTTTCGAGCGAACATCCCGACATCCCGCACGAAGCCAGGACACACGCTCGACGCGCTCACCGAGCTACCCTGCGCCTTCATAGAGGCGCGTAGAGCCCGGGTGAAACCGATGACCGCGTGCTTCGTGGTGATGTAAGACTCCCCGTGAGCATTGGCGCCTAAACCCGCAAGAGAGGCAATGTTTACGATGTGTCCTCGGTCCCGCTGAAGCATGCCGGGCAGCACGAGCCGCGTAAGATACATGGGGGCATGAACGTTGACGCGCAGGTCCATCTCAGTTTGATCAGGATCTGACTCGGAGAAGAGCTCGGATCGCTCCAGCGCTGCGTTGTTCACAAGGATATCGATGGTGTCGAATTCATCTAAAGTAGCTTGGACGAGCGCGTCCATTTGCTCGCGATGACTGACGTCGGTCGCGACGGCGAGGACCCGCACGCCGTGCTCTTCGCGTACTTGATGAGCGAGCGTTCGCAGCGCCTCCTCGTTCCGCGCAGCGATCGCGAGATTGGCTCCCTGTGCGGCCAACGCCTTGACGATATG
>CALELH010000755.1 GCA_937902595.1 uncultured Myxococcales bacterium | reverse complement strand
TGCACCCCAAGGTAGAGCAGGCGGTGGGCGGCGTCAGCGCCGACGGTCCGCGCGAGGACTTGGTCGATGGACTGGCCCTCGCCACGGTCTACTGCCGTGAGCAGCTTCTTAGCGCCGCCGGGGTGGCTGCCGGCGTCGATCCCGCCCATGCTCAGACCACGGAAGAACACCATCCGCTCCCGCCAAGGAAGGAGGGGACTGAGCACCTCAGGGAGCTGCAGTTGACCTGGGGGCGGGTGCCACGCGCTGGCCTCTCCATCCTGGCTCGCGCCAGGCACTCCATCGGGAAAATAGAAGATCGCTAAACGACGCGCTCTACCGAGTTGAGGCCACGCGCTGCGTGGCAGGCTGAGCGCCGCAGCTCCACCGGCCAATGAACTGATGAAGTGGCGGCGGTTCATGGAGACTCCTGAGATCGTCGGCGAAATGAGGGGTGGGTTGTGACCGCGACAAGCAGCTCACGTAGATCTCCGGTCGAGTCTAAGACGGCCTCAAGATCGTCGATGGCGCAGCGGTCCGCCGGGGTCTCGAATCGCCCGTGAGCAAACCTAAAGACTTGCGTCACAAAGCAGCGCCGCGCGGCGTCGCTATTAGCCAAGATCTCGCCGAGCTGAGGTAAGGTCTCGAAGGGGGATGTCGTCTCGGTACCGAGCCCCTCTACATCCGTCACGTCGCCATCGGTTGGGATGGGGAAGCCGTTCTCTTCAGTTCGCCATCTGCCGACATTGTCAAATCGCTCGAACCCAAAACCTATCGGGTCGATGAAGGTGTGACAGCTTGAGCAAAATGGGTCATCGCTGTGTTGTTGAAACCGCTCTCTTGTCGTGGCGTCGGGATCGACGTCTGGCACGCCACCGGCGTTGGGAGGTGGGGGCGGGAGCGGTTGACACAGCAGCACATGACGAACGAAGAGGCCTCGGCGGATCGGTGATGACTGATCCGAATGGGCGTAGGTCGCCAGGACGCTTCCATGGCCGAGGAGTCCCGCGCGTCGTCCATAACGGTAGGTCGATGCATCTCCTGCTTCGAGCGCGTAGTGTTCGGCGAGCTCTGGAGTCACTTGAGTCTGGTTGGAGACGAACAGCTCTTCGAGGCGATGAGACCGATCTAAGACCACGCTTGTAAATAGAGAGCGGGTCTCGCTGAGCATCGCATCACGGAGCTCGGCGTTCAGCTGAGGGCCGCGGACTGCGTCCTTCAACTCTTCCACCCCCAACCACATCAGAGCGAATGAGCCCAGGGTCTCTCTGGCCCTCGGGTCGGCGAGAAGTCGACGCGACGCTGCTGCGATCCCAGCCTCATCATCGAGACCGCCGGATCCCGCTGCCTCCATCAGCTGTTCATCCGGTGGACCACCCCAGAGGAAATACGAGAGGGCGCTCGCGACCTCTATCGCTGTCAGTTGATATTGCTCTCCGTCCGGTTCGCCCAACTCTGTTCGATAAAGGAAATGTGGTGACGCCAGCATGGCTGCGATGGCGTCCCGGGAGCCGATGCGAGCGTAGCGCTCGACCTCCATCGACGTGAGAGGTCTTCTGAACGCGCGCAGGCCAGCGTCGCGTACCCTCTGGCGCGCGCAGTCGCCGCGGCACTCGTCCACTTGGGCGGCGAGGTCTTCGGCCGCGCTCAAATACGCATCTAAGCGGGCGCTTGTCACCTGCGCGGACTCAGCATGATCGTCGAAGGGGAACCCGTCCGGCCGAGCGTCCGGAGGTAAGGCCGCCGACGGGTCTGCACATCGCAGCTCGATGACGGAGTTGATGTTCCCGCGTCCGTCATCCTCGGTATTCGGGTTGGCCGGATCAATCAGCCACTCCGACTCATTCAAGACGAACTTATAGCGATGAACGCCGGGCGGGAGAGGACGTCGGCTCATCCAGACTCCCTGGTCATTCTTCTCGAGGGCCCATCCACCCTGAGCGATAGTCGGCGCCCAATCATTGAAGGTGCCGGCTATATGAACACTGCTTAGTCGCCTCTCTCCAGGATTATACCGGAAAACATGACCGTCACAGCCGCCGAGCACTGCTCTGACGGTGGCGGCATATTCTCGCCGGCTCAGGAGTCGCAGTCGTCTAGGAGCAAAGACGGATGAGGTACAGATATCATCGTCGTCGGTAGCCTCTTGGAAGGCGTCACTCAGGAGTAGTCGCGCTATGGCAGAGGCACATTCCCCCACACATTGCTCGGGGTCTTGAGGAGGCATCGTGCCAGCGATGATCTGGGTGAGTTCGTTCCGGTCGTAGGGCAGATTGCGTAGACTAGGCCCCACGGAGCCTCGCCCTCCTGGTCCGTGACACCCCGCGCAGAGCGCCTCGTATGGTGCTGCGGTTTCAGTGGGCGGCGTGATCGCTTCACCCATGTCTGGAGTCGATGGGCCGAGATCATCAGCCGGCGGCAGATCTGGTGTGTTCGATGGGCCCGTGTCGCAGCCGACTAGGCTGATTAGGCACATCACTATGAGCGCTCTCAAGTGCCCACTCCGGAGGCTTGTGTGTTTATGGTTCCGGCTCTCGCTCTGGACCGGAGATTCGGTCTCCGTTCCACGCATTCTATGCCCTAACCTACCTTTAAGTAGATAATCAGCACAAGCGGCTTGGAGTGAATCTAGAGAGATTCAGACGAGTTCGCCTCATGTCACATCTGCGCCTCCCAATTACGGCGAGGCACACTGTGTGGCCGCTAGCTGGGGTCTGTGGTCCCAGGGCCAGTTCAATTCCTGTTCAAAGTGGGGCTTGAGTCCCCAGTTTCCCTCTTCTACCAACGACGCCGTATTTACGTTTTTGTGATTTTAGGTCATTGATTACAGTATTTTAACTGATATCTAGGCCGGGAAATCTTACGGTCGGTAGGAATTGGCACAAGGTTTGCGTAGGAATGGGGGGCCTCTCACCGATTCTTCCTTTGGTGACTAGAGCCAACTCGGTGTTGGACGGTCTCTATGGAGTGGGAATAGAGGTCTTGAGTGACTCAGGTCACGATTGGCCGGGTGGCGAACGATAAGGAGCGCGAAGTGTTGAGCACAGACGGCGGAGCGACCATGGGCCGCAAGAGGGCCGGAGCCTGCACGGACCGCATTAGATGGTGGGGAATGCATCTTTGAGATGAGCCTGCATCAAATTGAGCGATGCCGCTGATGTCATCGCGCTCAATAAGGACCAAGAGTTTCTAAAGACAAGGGAACCAAGGTGCTCGGATTCGAGGACCTTGAGCAACGCGCCTCCGCTGGGTGGCATAGAGGGAAGAGTTGAGGATAATCATGATGCGAAAAATTCAGCCGGTTTTGGCGATATTGATAACGATGGCGTTCATCGGTTGCGCCCAACCTCTTGAGACCCCGATCACGGATCGCGGTGAGACCAAATCTACTACGTTTTCGCCAGGCGAAGAGCCTGCAGGTGTCTGTGTGGGGAAGATTGGCTTAGAGGCGCAGAGCGAGGCCATCGAGCTGAGTAATCCAAACACGCTGGTCGATGAGTATGATGCTCAGAGACGGGTGAACCGAATCGCCGAGATCTTTAGAGAGGCAGAGGACCCGCGAGGCCTATTCGCGACGGTGTATCGTCTCATCACCAATCGCGCGGTAGAGTCCGTCGATGCGGGTGACTATGAGCACCCGACTTGGGCGCGCTCTTTAATCACCGAGTTCGCTCGCCGGTATCTCGCCAATCTGTACGGACATCTGACAGATGGAGACGTCACAGGTCAGTGGAAGCGATATTACAACATCGCTCAGAACTGCGATGTGGGTCGCGGTCGGACCTTGGGGGTCGCCATCGCGGTGCACCTGATGGTGGACCTGCCTAAGACTCTATACCTGATCGATAGCCAGCCGGAGCAGCGTGAAGACTTCGTGGTGTTTGGCGACATCCTACTGGAGATCTTTCCCCAGCTCATCATCGACATAGGGCGAGATTATAATACCGACGTCACTGATCTACTGCGTGGGTTCTTCCTAGGGGATTGGGTTGACCGCTTCACCCGTGAGGGGACGATGACGGCCTTCATCTACCAGGGAGTGCGTCTCAAGGCGTGGAGAGATGGTCAGAACTACCGCCGGTTCCCTCGCCCTGTGGTTGAGCTAGAGGTGCGCCTCGCGTGGGGCGCGGCTGACGCGTTATTGGCTCACCTAGACGCTGTCGACGTACTATAGACTGACGCACCGCTCCTAAGGGCCGCCCCCTGCGCCGGGGATTCTGCCTGCGAAGCACTCCGCGTCGAAGGCGCCGTTAATGCAGCAGCCATAGTGCTGTTCGTCCACGCGCCCGTCGCAGTCGTTGTCATATCCATCACATGTGTCAGGAAGCCCACCGTCCTCCAAGCCCTCCAGAACCGGGGCGCCCGGAGACACCGGGCAGCGCGTCCCCTGACCATTATCTCGGCAGACGGGTACGGCGCTTCGAGCACATTCACCGATTCCGACGATGCAGCGAGTGACCAGATCAAACGCCTCGTCCACTTGGCCGTCGCAGTCGTCATCGAGCTGGTCACAGAGCTCTTGTCTAGGCTGAAGTGGAGCGACGTTACACGTGGTTCCATCGTCGGTACAAACGAAGACACCTGTGTTTTGACACTGTCCCACCCCGACACTGCAGGCTTCATTTAGCTCGGCGAAGGACTCGTCTGCGTGCCCATCGCAGTCGTCATCTTCGGCGTTACATCTCTCCTCCGTAGGGAGCGTGGCGTTGAGGCATTCGGTCCAATCCCCCGCGACGCACGTCTGCTCACCGCCGCGGCATAGGCCGACATCCAAAGAGGCCTCCGGTCCGTCGTAACACGCTCTAACTATGCCTTCATCTGTGGTGCCATCGCAGTCATCGTCCCGTCCGTTGCAGCGCTCTGCCCGTGGTAGGATCTGCCGTGTGCATGGAGTCCAGCCACCGTCGTCGCATGTCTGGACGCCCGATCTGCATCTACCGACGCTGGCCGTCGACGCGGGCCCCTCGTAACAGTCCCGCTGTATCTCTTCGTCAGGCACTCCGTCGCAGTCATTATCGACGCCGTCACAGACCTCGACTTGTGGCTCTGGAGGTGCGCTGCCGTAGGCGCAGACAACAGCGAGCCCGGTGTCTACATCAGCGGCGCAGCTCAGTTGGCCTTGAGCCTCGCAGGCACCCACACCCAGGGAGCAGGGGTCTCCCAAAGACGGAAAGTCTTCATCGATGATCCCATCGCAGTCATCATCGAGATCATTACAGACCTCGGGGGACACCTCACAGCGCCGAGGCCGTACCTGGGAATCAGAGAGCGCGTCGGTGTGGCCATGATCGGCGGGTAGATCCATGTCGTAGCTTCCGTCGGTGCGGTCACCAAACTCAACGGGGGTGGGCACATCGAGACTGCAGCCGATCGCTACAAAGAGGGAGAGGATTGATACGACG
>CALELH010000754.1 GCA_937902595.1 uncultured Myxococcales bacterium | reverse complement strand
GCGCCACCAGCGCCACCAGCGCCACCAGCGCCACCAGCGCCGCCAGCGCCGCCTGCGCCACCAGCGCCACCGCCGGTGTTACCGCCAGTAGCTCCAGCGCCTCCAGCGCCGTTCTCACCATCAGCGCTAGCTGCATCTTCAGCACAACCTGTAGCGAAAACCAATGCGGTGGTTGCTACGGCGACAATCAAGAAGTTTAGGACCTTCTTCATCGATTCACTCTCCGTTCTTTTGTCAGATAATCACGTCTTTGCCGATATACATCGGTACAAACTGGTTCAAGGTTGTATCAGATGAACCCACTCTGTCGCAAAGAGATCTTTGTAATGACATTTGGTCGCGGAGATGGCCGCGTTTTGTCGGGTCAGCACAGGACTAGGTTTCGTCGAAGTGACCGGTGTTCCTATGTTTTTCCAGATGTCGAAAGATCGTCCTGGGATCCACGCCCAGGTCTCGCGCGGTCTTCGTTCGGTTCCCGCGATTCATCTCCAACACCTGATCAATATAGCGCCGCTGGAAGTCCTCTTTGGCGTCGGAGAGGGGCATGACTCTCGCGGTGATGGTGTCCGGGGTTAAGTCCAGGTCCTCACCTTGAATTTGTGGACCCTCCGCGAGGACAATGGCCTTCTTCAGTCGATTCTGCAGCTCCCGGATGTTGCCCGGCCATGCGTGTTGAGAGATGACTCGGATCGCTCCAGCGGAGAGGCCGGTGATCCGTCGGTCGTATTCCTTGGCAAGCTGCTGGGTGAAGTGCTTGGCGAGCAGCACGACATCCGCCCCTCGGTTCTTTAACGCCGGTAACTCGATATTGACGACGTTAATTCGATAATAGAGATCCTCTCTAAACGCCCCCTCTTCGATGGCCTTCTCTAGGTTCACGTGAGTGGCGGTTAGAAGTCTGATGTCGATGTCTCTGGGCTTTGAGTCACCGACACGCGTGACCTGTCGTTCCTGTATGGCTCTCAGCAGTTTGACCTGAAGACGAGCCGGCATCTCCCCGATCTCATCGAGAAAGAGCGTCCCGCCGTTCGCAGCTTGGAAGCAGCCGACCTTGTCATCGATAGCGCCAGTGAACGCGCCTCGCCGGTGCCCAAATAGCGCGCTCTCCATGAGGCTTTCAGGGAGGGCTCCACAGTTGATGGCGACGAAGGGGCCCTCGCAACGCGGGGAACGCCGATGGATCTCGCGGGCGATCAACTCTTTGCCCGTGCCTGTCTCTCCGCGAATCAGAATGTTGATGTTGGTCTTGGCGACCTTCTCGACACGAGTGAAGACCTTGCGCATGGACTCGTTATCACCGATCAGCGCTCCATAACGGCTTCCCTCGAGCTCGATGCGAAGGCGCGCGTTATCGTCGGCCAATTGCTCTCGCCGTAGGATTTGGGTCATGAGTAAAGACGCCTGCGAAGCGAAGACGCTCAGGATGTCCAGAGTCGCCTGCTCGAACAGGTTTACGACGTTGTCATTGCCGACGTAGAGGACGCCGAGGAGCGTGCCTCCAAAGATGAGGGGGACGCACATCACGCTGCAGAGCCGGAGTTGGACAACCGACGCGCTGGCGCAGAACAGAGTATCGTTTAGCGCGTCGCTCACGATCACGGCGCCGCGACTCTCTAAGACTTGTTGCACGATGCTGTCGCTCATGTGCACTTGGCTGGAGTCGATGGTCTCCCGATTGATGTTGCGGGCGGTCTTAACCTTAAGTTCATCCCCGGAGTTCAGGAGGAGAAAGCCTTTGTTCGCGCCAGTGAGGTCGATCACTTCGTCCATCAGCGCTTCCAGGAGAGAGTCGATGTCGTCGCTCTCGGTGAGTCGCTCTGAAAAGTTGGCGAGCCGCTGATACGCGGCGAGCTCGCTTGCGGGCTCCTCCGCGGCCGTGATCTCAAGTGATTGGGATGGTTCATCCCAGAGGTTGAAGCGAAGTTGACTACTCCCCATTTGTACCTGGTCGCCGTGCTCTAAGACGTGCTTGCGTGTCTTTCGGCCGTTGACGAGGATAGGAAAGGAACGAGACTGGTCGACCAGAATAAACCGACCCGCGTCGAGCTTAAGGATCGCGTGAGTGGGACCGACCTCGGGATCCTCCAAGGAGATGTCATTCTCACGATCATGCCCAATGGAGGTCAGGGTGCGCCCAATAAAGAACGAGCGTCCTCCAGGCTCTAAGATCAGGCTCGGCATCCTGTGCTCCAAATCATGAACAGCCAAACAATAGTCGAGAACGGGCCGCAGGTCAGCAGCGAAAATTCCTGGGGCTGTCAGTAGACAAGACGACCGTGGATAGCCTCACGGTGATTTCATTGACCGCGAACTAGAAAGACACCGAGAAGAGCGAAGAGCCAGCGCTCGGTGTTACGCCCAAGTTTGGGGTCGCCCTTGGCTTCCCGAGCTTATGACTTGACCGATACGAGACCATCGCCTCTATGATGCCTCCGGCGATGACCGCGAGGGCTATGCCTCCGCTGACGAGCTGGAGTTGCTGATAGGAGCGCGCTTGCTCTACGTCGGCGTTTCTAAAGCGGCCGTCGGCGCCTCTCAGACTCTCAACAGCGAGAAATGAGGCTAGTGACACGCTAATGGCGGCGACCTCTGACCCAAGAAAAACCGCTCCCAAGACCGGGCTGCCATTCTGAAACTGCCCGGCACCAAATGGTAGCGCCGCGACAAGGCGGGAGTTGACCTGCACGGGTTGGTAACGGATGTTTTCTAGGCGACGGCGCTCTGCCTCAAGGAGCCGTCTCATCTCGAGTTCCCTCTGAAGCTTGGCGATCTCGGGCGCGAGTCTCTTCTTAAGCTTCTCGAACAGCCGGATGGCCTCAGGTGGAGTCACCACCGAGTCGAGAGCCTTGTCAGGACGAAGCCGAATGGCTTGCTCGAAGTATGAGAGCGCCTGCTCTCTGTCTTTTAAGAAGAAGTTGGAGAGACCGATGACGCAATACACGTCTACCCGTGCCTCGATCTTTGTGATGCGCTGCTTGGGTTGTACCAGCGGGGTGAGGACCTTGATGGCCTTCTTATAGTCCCCGTAGTCGTAGGCGTCCTTTCCAAGGGCGATGGCCTCCTGGACATTCTCCGGGGCGCTCTGAGCATGCCTCGGCGATACCAGGGCGATGAACACCATGCTCGCGGCCATCCATCGCACCCTAAACCTCCTACCTGTCTACCGTAATCGTTGCTTGCTCGCCGGCTTTTAGCCGAACGGTCTGTTCACTATATTGTTTGCCCTCTCCGACGGTCAATCTCTCCCTTGTTTCGACTTTCGTCATCGGGATGCTTATGACCGTATTGGTGACACCAAGACGGGCGTTGTCTTTCGCTCTACGCACGGCTAGACGAGCGCCTTGGGTCCGGGTACGTACGATGATGCGTGCGTCACGTTTCTCTGAGCACGTAAAGATCACCTTCTTGTTCTTTCCTGGCCGAACAACGAGCCGCGTCTTCGCTGGTTTGCATGTGGGC
>CALELH010000753.1 GCA_937902595.1 uncultured Myxococcales bacterium | reverse complement strand
CTCGGTCACCACGTTGCCGTCGTCGCAGCCTTCTTCTGGGTCCCGAACGTTATCGCCGCATAGCCGCACCGCGCCCGCCTGCTCCGTACAGTCCGCCGCGCACACCGTGCACTCAGCCTCACCGTAGGCGCAGACCTCGGTCACCACGTTGCCGTCGTCGCAGCCTTCTTCTGGCTCCCGGACGTTATCGCCGCAGAGACGCGCCGCACCTGCCTGCTCCGTACAGTCAGCCGCGCACACCGTGCACTCAGCCTCACCGTAGGCGCAGCCCTCGGTCACCACGTTACCGTCGTCGCAGCCTTCTTCGCCATCGACGACACCGTCGCCGCAACGAGACAAAGCGCAGGCGCCATCGGTACAAAGCCCTGTGGAACAATCACCGTCGAGAAGACATCGTTGGCCACGGTCACATGCTAAACACTCCCCGCCGCAGTCCACGTCTGTCTCCGACCCGTTCTGAAGCCCATCGTCACAGGTGACTGGCGCTACGGCGTCGGACAAACTGGCTGCATCCTGAGTGGTGCTTGCGTCTCGACGCAGGCTGCTGTCAGGTAGGAACCCCATGTCGCGTTCAAGGCCGAGGTCTATCAGGTCACCATCGAGATGTGCATCCGCTGACAGCCCTGCATCGACAACCAGACCGACGTCGGGCGTCACCATGACATCGACGGTCGGACCTAAATCCCCAGCATCCAGAATGCTGACACCATCAGGGCTCGCAGAGCCATCTAGATCATCCTCTGTACATCCACTCGCGATGAACACCCAACCAATGCAGAGCATTAAACAGACTTGACCACTTCCGCTGCGCCAATCGACAGTCATCGTTCCTCGATCTTAATGTATTGGGCGGATCGACCCGCGAACTGGGTGGTCACCGCGGTGTCGCTATCCAGGTTCGAGAGAACAAAGCACCACCGACCACCAACGAGAATAGAAAGTTCAAGGCACCTTTGGCAAGTCGGGGTGGTTCAAGACAGGGAGCGGCGGAGCAAGAGGTTCACTATTCAGCAATGGGTGCGTCTAGACCGGGGCACCCAAAACCCGGTCGGTTTGCCTCGCTATACGTCCGCAGAAAGATCACTTTCTGCTCTATCTCAAGCATTGGCTAAGGGCGACTCAGATGTCCGTCTAGAACCCTCACCCACCCTCCATAACGACCGTCCGGGTTGTCCTCATCATCGAAATTTAGAGGAGAGATACCCGGAATCTGGAATTCGGGCTGACCATCAACCCCTGGAAGTTCGCTGACATCGAGGGCCTCCAGGGTGTTGTTCGTAAAGCGAAAGAGGGTGAAGTGCACGCTGTGACCATTCACGTAGTACTCCCTGTCATCATTGTCCTCATCCTGCGAGGTCTTGGAATAAAAGGGCGACCCCACATTGAAGATGGGGATCTCATCGACGTCGTAACGTCCCGGACAGTCCCATTCGTAAAAATCGGACTTGTGGGTGTGACCATAGATCCAAGCAACGACCTTCTTCCCATCTTCCTGATGACGCTCTAAGACAGCACAGAAGTCATCTCGCTCGTCGTCAGGAAAGCGAGTGGAATTGTAAGGACCATAATGGGTCATGATGACGACCTGGGCGCCGTCTTCCACCGCGTCAGAGCTCAAGTAATCGTCTAGATATTCGAGGGCGAAGTGAAGTAGACACCCGTAAAATCACACCGCTAGGCGATGCTCCGAAGTGAGAGTTCGCTGGGGAGTACCCGGGACCCAGGGTGCCCAAAGCGGTCAAGGATCCAAGGGATCCGTTAAACACCTTAGGGACACGATCCTAATCTCGCGTAAGCTGTGCCGAAGCTGAGGTAAATCAACATTCGTGTTGCGCCTACTTTTATGTGCCGAATTAGCCCCGGTTGATACACATGCCCATCAATACTCCGCTCAGGAAATTGATCGCGTTAGTGGTGTCGGTTTGAGTCGCGTTACCGAAGGCGCCGAAGTCGATATAGATCTGTCCAGACGCCATGGTGTGAGCGTTGATCTGTATGGACACGTGCCGGTCCCGGAATGTAGATGAACAAATCTGGTCGATTAGCTTCTGGATGTGATCCCAATCACTCATGCTCAGGCCCCCTCTATCATGGTGTTTGAGTTTTCCATGAGCCAGTGCGTCTGTCTATTGCGCAACCGATTTGATGACGGCCACCCCGTCCTCTCCAGAGCGCTGAGCTGCCATCACCGTACGCAGCGCTGACTGCAGCGAGCCTGTGAGTCAGGTACTTCTCGGCACCCTGATCATCGACAAATACTGGGTTCCCCAAATAATTGACGATTTGAAGTCGATAACGAGCGCAGACGCGCGCCTCATCAAGATTAGCCTCATCCAGAGTCGCCTCATCGAACTGACACGCTCCACGAAGGTCTGCCCCCCTCAAATCAGCCCGACTCAAGTCCAAGTTTGGCCGTGGCTCGAAGCCTGAGTCTTCGTCGCCCTCTTGGGGGTGGATCCATCGGTGCATCGGGCGGGGTCACGGTGGCGTCGATATCATAGCTGTTGCGTGCGCCTCCATCGCCCAGCACTCGGATAAAATGAAGACCATCGATCTCAGCCACGTACTACACGCTCTCATGGGACGTAACGCTCGCGCCCTGCACGACCATCATCAACTCCGGGCTGAAGACTATAGACATCGAGGTCATGCTCCGGCGCGTTTTGAACAAACTTAAGAAATAAGTCGAGTTGGTCTCCCTCGGAGAGCTCCAGAGAAAATCCTCGGATCGATCCGCGAACTGGGTGGTCACCGCGGTGTCGCTGTCCAGGTTCGAGAGAACAAAGCACCACCGACCACCATCGACAATAGAAAGTTCAAAGCCCCTTTGGCGAGCATGATCCCCTTAACACAATGCTACTTGGGCGATGTTGGACCGCTAAGCTGTTGGCAAGGACACCCTGTGTAGCCAAGTACCGCTTGCGCGACACGGGGACCCTAGGTCATCGAGGTAGGTTCAAAAGTGATGTGGCGCCTGTTGCAAGAGAGAGATGGTCATCTAGACTCAGTTGCAATGTCCTCGCCACCAGACCTGCAGACCGTAGAGGTCGACGACCGTACTCATAAAGTCGTTGCAGCTGTCCTCAAGCGCCTCGCACATGGGGCCGGGGTCGTGCCCCCTAGCCATCTCTTCGCATGCGGCGGCCAGATCGTCGGCAAACGCTAGGTTGGGGGCACCACCGATCCCGGAACACCAACCCTGTGGCTGGCGAGCGCTCCGATTGTCGGTGGTAATGCACTCTTGAGCCTTCTCAGCTACCATCGGGCACCAGGTCGCCCGCTGGCCGGGTTCATCACATTGAATCGCTCTTTGGCGACACGCCGTCGCCCCTGGTCTGCTCTCATAACACTCGAAGTCATTGCCACACCAGGCATAGTCCTCGTCCCAGACACCGCCCTCACAGAGCATTCGATAGGCGCCGTCCTCGGAGCAGCGCTCCGTCCCGTCTGCGCACCCATTCTCCTCGGTCTCACAGGCGCCGCTGCACCCATCCCCAGCCGCTCCATTGCCGTCGTCACACTCCTCACCTGGGCCCACGATGCCATCACCACACCGAGCATCTTGGCAGGCGTTGGTGCACGCGTCGGTGTCCACCTGATTTCCGTCATCACACCCTTCACCAGGCCCGACGATGCCATCGCCGCAGCGCGCCGACTGACAGGCGTTGGTGCACGCGTCCGTGTCGACCTGATTTCCGTCATCACACGCCTCACCCGCATCGACGTTCCCATCTCCGCATCGAGGCCCCTCACCGCCAGCGCCACCTGTTCCACCAGCGCCACCTGTTCCGCCAGCGCCACCTGAGCCACCAGCGCCGCCCTCCTGGTCGACACAGCGCCCCTGAAACTCGATCTCACTCATGGGCATCGCGATGACTTCACACCGCTGCCCAGGGGGGCAGATGTTTTCGCGATAGCGTCCGTTGTGGCAGTCCCATTGGGCAGGCTGCCCATCTTCCGTTCTCAAGCAGCCCGTCTCACCATCGGCGCAGTCCCGCCCACAATCCTGTGGACACTGGAGAGGGCCAGGCCGGTCTTCTCCCGGTTGACACTCCCCATCGGGGCAGGTCCCCTCTCGCTGGTTACACTCGATGGTGTCCCGGGAGATCTGAGCGACGCCTAGCTCGCCGCAAGGGTTGCTGAAACGACAGAGCACGACACATTCGCCGACCGCGCGACAGCCGCCCACAACCTCACCGTTCTGCTCCACGACGCTACCGTTCGCCTGGCCCATGCAGCCGCTGGTCGCCGCGGCGCTCACCTCGGGCGTCGAGCCGATGGGGCACTGGTCTACAAAGTTGTTCGCGGCGCAATTACTCGCGGTCTCTGTCGCCTCCTGGCCACAGCTCATCACGCTCACGGCGACGCAGAATAGCCCCACGAGAAAACAGACCGATGTAGTGGTCGAACCTTTAAGAATCACCATATGCCCCAATCAAGTGACCCTGCTGGGCCGCTATCTTAATCTCTACTCCTGGAGACCACCCTAAGCGGTGAGCCAAGCGCTCACTCATCCAACCTTCAGGGTCGCCGGCCACGTTCACAGGACGCCATACCCAGGTTCATAACGCAGGCGTTCGCGCCACACTCCGTCAAAACCCAGGTCCGTAACCGGTCTCGAGGAGACGCGAGCGTACAGTTAAACGCGATGTTACCTCGCGCGTTTGTTCCACATCGGCTTGAGGAGTTACCGCAGTCCCGCACGTTGATCTCGGCACACTCTGCCTGCTCGTCGACGACCCAACAGTTCGCGGTATCACAGTCCTGTCGCCGGCCCCACTCCCCGCTGGGACGGCACATCTGGACGCCGGTTTCACTGCAGCGTGACTCCCTCGGTTCGCACTGAAGTTCAGGGTTCTCGGCCACGCACTCTCCCATTTGGCATACTTCGCCAAGAGCGCAGGGCTCATTCACCCACATCCCGCCTTGACACACCTGTCGTACCACTCGTCCGCAACGAGTCTCCCCAGGATCACATTCGGGCGGTGGGGCGTCATCCACACATTGGCCGCGGACACACACCTGTTGGTTGGGGCAGTCTTCCACGACCAATTGGAAGTCATCGGTGCAGCGAAGTAACCGGTCACCCTGGCATCCGGTGTTGCCCGGGTTTTCACACTGACGATCTGGTCCACCGCCCGCGCCACCTGCGCCACCTGCGCCGCCAGCACCACCAGCACCACCTGCGCCGCCTGCGCCGCCTGCGCCGCCAGCACCACCTGCGCCACCTTCGCCACCAGCACCACCAGCACCACCAGCACCACCAGCACCACCTGCACCACCTGCGCCACCAGCACCACCTGCGCCACCGGCGCCGCCCGCGCCGCCCGCGCCGCCGCCTCCACGGCGGTTAACACAGTTCGCCATATCGCCGATCCCTGGTCCATCCGGGTCGCGGCACACCTGGTCCTGGTCGCCGCAGGTCTGTAGGTCCTGCCAGACATAATTCATCCCGCAGCGTTGCAGGAGGTCACCCATGCAGCGGAGCTCACCCCGATTACACTCGCCCGTGCAATCCTCGGCGCAGTTCATGTCGTTCTCACCTGTGTCGCAGGTGCCATTCCCGCAGGCCTGAGTCGAGGGGCCACACTCCACACCGGTCTCGCGATCCCAGCGAATGATGTTGGCGCAGGGTACGGCAAGCTCGCACTTGACCCGGCAGGAGCCGGTCCCCTGACAACGCGCCGTCACCTCTCCACTCTCGTTGACGATGTCCGCGCTACCGGCCCCCTCACAGGAGCTGGTCGCTTCGGCGCTCAGGCTCGGGTTTGTCCCCGGTGGACACTGAGCGATGAGATCGTTCTCAGCGCACCGATTCCCGGTTTCGGCGCCATCCGTCCCGCACCCCAAGAGGAGCAGCAGGCACAGGCTCGCCACAGAGCAACTTTTCAGACTCAACATCGGCCCCCTCCCTGATTCAACTCAACACAAAGGCAAAGAACCATGAAACGGAGGTCTATGTCGAGTTTCGACACCCCAAAATCACCGACTGAAAGTCGATCTTGAGGACAACAGGCCTAAAGCACCACCTGACCCAGACAAGGGTCCAAATTAGACGCGTTACTTTTCATAGCCGCTTGTTTGCGACGACAACAGAGTCCCGTTCATCATCGACGGTAATTGCCCATCGCTAGGGGTGATGCACACAGAGTGAGTGACTCGGAGCGCCCGGTCTTCGCGCTCGTCTCCTTTACCAGACTGTTTGCCCCGCTCTCGCCACGACGATAGCGAAGAAATGACCGATCGTCTCTATGAGGAACTCTGTGGAGATTACGGAGAGGATAAGAAGTTCAAAGCTCCTTTGGCACCTATTCCAGCACACCATCTAAGAGTTCGTGTGGCGCCTGTTTCGCATAATGAATGCAACCGAGGATCATTTCAGGGTCCGGTCGAACGTTCGATCCCCATCAGCCTCCAATGGTTCAGCCCATGATTGTGGAGATGGAAATCCACTCTAGTGTTCTGCGGATAGGCCCTTGATAGCTTGATGTGTTCCGTAAATACGCTGGCTCTCGCCGGAATGGAGATGGTTCTCTCCCAGAGCAGGTCTTCGCCAAGGAGCAGTGCCACGTGACCCACGCCTGGCGGGTCGGCATAGAGATCGTCATGGTAAATCGTGACGGCCACCCAATCATCAACATCGAGGAACAGGAGCGTGCCCTGTCGAGCTGAAAAATACGGACAGCGGCCTGTGTCGATCTCGAGGACACCGTTCTCGACGATGACACCCTCGTCGCCGCAGACGATGCCCGCGTGGCGGTGAATTGCTAAGGGGTCATCGTCGGCTTCTACGGTGGTCCATCCATTTACGGAGACGAGAGATACTGATTCGGGGTCTTCGTTGTCCGCTGGCTCAGCGCATGCGATGGCCATGGCAGTCATGACGAAAAATACGACGCGCATCGATTCAGAGGTTCGGTAGGAGTAGAGGGAATTGGACGGTGACCGATTGGACGGCGCAGTTGAGAGTGGCCGGTATGCCTGGGATCATGATGGGATCATTCAGGTCTGGGCCGTTGGTCTCCATGCGATTGCTATCCGTGTCCATATAGCCAAGGAATTGATATTCGCCGGCCGGAAGGACCGTGTCGATAGGGTAAGGACCCGCCGGTCCGTCCCGTAGGTCGACCTCGTCGAGGTTGAAGTCAGCGACCGGGACCGCGCCTTCGTTAGGTCCCATAAAGCTGACGTCAGATGCGACATAAATGGCGCCTGATACGGTGCCGATGAATTCCCCATCGAGGGCATCGGAATTCCGCAGAGACTCAGAGGTGTCAAAGGTGACCTCAAACCGTCCAGCGTTGGCCGGAGCGCTGTCACCACAGTCCACCTCATTGGTGGCGATTCCATGAACATACATGGACACCGTACACATTTCGTCGTCGCTTCCTTCTCCCCACATCACGTCGACCGGTTCCCGTGCCGCACCGTCGACAAGAGGTTGGTTGCTCGCGCTGTTGTTGAAGCTGCAGTGGAGTCGTAATTCGTCACCCGGTAGCAGGCTGATGGGCGTCTCCAATAAGTAATAGCCCTGCCAATCGAAATCCCAATCCTCGATCTCGAAGAACCGATCGACGGTGCCATCATCGCGCTCCACCTGTAACCAGAAGCGAGTCCCCAGCTTGTGCATATGGGGCAGCAGGCCATAGAGCAGCAGCCCCTCTGTGGGATTGACCCCCGGTGCAAACTCACCGAGCAGGGGGGATAAGGTCGGGTCGTCCACATGTTCGAAGCTCACCGAATCAGCGCCCGCCTCGATCAACATCGACTCCGGGTTGGATGGCCAGCCGATGTCCAGCCACGGGAGATTACCGGCGTTGACCGGAACCGAGTCCACCACGCTGAGTTCCACGGATGTCTGGTCGCTTTCGCCAGCGGCTTGAATCACGCTGTAGTGCATCTGGAGGATAACCCGATCACCGGGCTCAATCCTGATCCCGGTATCCTCCGGGAAATCCAGGCCGCCTCCGCCCGGAGTCCACGCGGCCAGCAGCTTATTGGGGATTCCCTGGTGCTCCGGAGGCGCGGCGCTCCCAAAGCAGGGATACCCGAGGCCCCGTCCATCGGCGCCATCTGCGGCATCGACCAGTGACGCGGAGTTATTATCGATGATGAAGAGTGCTGCGTGGTGGGCCAGCTTGAGATTTCCCGGAATGATGTTGAACCCCGTGATGAACATGGTCGCCGCCTCCGGCCACGCGAGGACAAAGCACCGATACTCATCCGGTGCCGTCGTGGGCGTGTATGGGGTCGGCATCTCAAGGGTTCGATCCACTCGACTCAGGCTGGAGCGCTCCAGCTCGATAGGCGGGCCGGGCGCATCCGGATCACCCGCAGGTAGGTCCAGATCGACCCACTCAATAATCAGGGCGATCTGCGCGTCGTTCAGACTCTGGTCGAATTTGAGTGGGCGCAGCGCAGGGGCAGCCAGGAAGGGGGGCATACGTCGCGATAATACGGAGCTGGGGATCAGGTTAGCCAGAGGACGGACGGCGTCCAGACTATCGAGAGCGAAAGGCGCGATCCCACCGGTCTGGTGGCAATCATTACAGTACGCGTCAAAGATGGGCTTGATGTCCTGGTGCCAGGTCACCGCGGGTGGCACAGGTGACGCGTCATCGCTCCCCGTACATCCCCAGATAAGTGCGAACGACAAGCAGAGCACCCGCCCAGACCCCATAATCGTTCTCACCACTCATACCCTCCCCGGCGTGATTCCTGGGACCCTAATGGGAATCCCCGAGAGATTCAAACCATGGTTCATCTCAAGGGGCTACGTTCGAGTGAGCCCATCATGGACAGCACACTCAGTCAGCAAAGGTGTGCCAATTAGGTGCCACACTAATTTTTGGGAGCATGTTTACCGCTACACTCTGACAAACCGGGTGCGATATCTTCAGGCGGGACAGGCAGTTCAAAGCCCTTTGGGCGCGTACAGCTCATAAGGGGACTTGTGCGACATCTGCTGCTCAATGCCTAAACGACGCGCCTCAGGGACACGAGCAAAAGCGGAACGGCTGTCACAGGTTTCGGATGACCAATACACGACGCCTCAAGATACCGGTACCCTGACATCCGTGTTATGCCGTACCGCCAGAGGTAGGTGCGAGGTAGGTGCCAGAGACATTTGAGGCACCTATATTGGCCGAAGGAAAATCCATGATTTGCCCACGTCTTGTTTCTTGGCCATCCGCCCTGTGGTTGGTCACTGTCCTTTTGGGGTGTTCCGGCGAAAGCACCACACTCGCCACAGACGGGTCCATAGCAGACATCATGCTCGATGCGCGTATTCCGGATGGGCCGGCGCCTGATGTCATCGTGGCATTGAACATGGGCGACGCCGCTCTCGACGAGGGAGTAGATGGGCAACTCGACATAACCACCCACCTGGATGGGACCGTTACAGGGGCCGACGTCATGCCGCCGCTAGATGGGAGCCTACTGGACGCCCAAGTGATGGACGCCGCCCCCATCGTCGATGCAATGCCACTCCCCTCCCTGGGCTGTGGGACCCCGGCGATGCACGACCCCGGGGGAACCCTCGTGACTATTGAGGCCGGCTTGGCCGGCGATGGGCAGCGCCGGTTTTTCTTGGTTATCCCCGAGAACTACGACCCCAACACAGCACACAAGCTCATCGTCGGGTTCGCCGGCACCAATTGGATGGGAGAAGATATTCGCGACTATCTCCGTCTTGAAGCTGACGCTCGAAACGATGAGATCTACGTCTATCCCGACGTACTCTTTCGGGACTTTGAAGGCTGGGGAAATTATGGCGGTTGGCTGCTCGGACCCCATGCCCATCCCGCCCACGGTGAACAGGACCTTGTATTCATACGGACCATGGTGGAATTCCTTAAGGCCGAGTACTGCGTCGATCCCGACCGTGTCTTCGCCACCGGTCATAGCTGGGGGGGCGATATGGCCCATGTGGCGGCCTGTTTCTTAGGGGATATCTTCGCCGCCTCGGCCCCCGTCGCTGCCAATCGACCCTATTGGTTCGAACAAAACAATGGCGAAGCGGTCAATTGCGAGGGCGATACTGCAATTTGGAGCTTCTTTGGGGTGGCCGACGAGCATTTTGCTGCGGCTCAGGCCTATCCCGGAGAGTACGGCGACCAATGCCGCGACTTCTGGCTGTTGGAGAACGGCTGCGAGGGCGCGGACGCTAATCTGGCCATCGACCTCGATCCTGATGGCCAATGCATGCTCTACCAAGGCTGTGAGGCCGAGACACGGTACTGCCTATACGGCCCCGCCAGCGGTCATCAAATTCCCGGTTATTTCCCCGAGACGGTCATGGAGTGGTTTCGATCGTTCTGAGTCTGGACAGGAGGACAGGAAGTTCAAGGGAGGATCGTAATCTTCGCTTTGGGCTTCACTGCGCGGTAGATCTCATCAATTTCGTCATTGTCGACGGCGATACATCCAAGGGTCCAGTTGATAAGTTTGTGGGGCTTACCTTCCCAGCCTTTTTTCTCGCCATGGATCCCGATGGCGCTTCCGATCCTGGAACCTGCAGGAAGCTTTTTCTCTTTCATCGCTTTTTTAAAGGCTCGGCGGTCCTTGGCGTTGGGATAGGACACACCGATGAACTTGAAAAATTGACCGCTGGCGTGTTTGCCGGAGACAAAATACTCGCCCTCTGGAGTCTTTTTGTCTCCCTCCACCTGTTTGTGTCCTTTGCCGCCGGACCCGGTAGCGACTTTATATGATTTCAGGAGGGTCTTTCCCGAGAACACCCACATACGGCTCTCGGACTTACTGATAAGTATGCGGTCGACTCGGGCTGACTTGGGTAGGGGGACTTTCTGATATTCTCCGCGGGTGGAAGGAAGCTGTGTCATCGCCTTCGTCCCGTCTTTTCCCGTGGGGGGAGATGTGCTTTGGCAGGCCATCAATAGGGCGACGCCTAGAATAAGACCGTACTGTTTTCCCATGAGAACTCCTGGTTTCCGTGGATTGCTGAACCGAGTCTATCTGGTCGAGGCGCCCTGGAAAAGCGACCGGTGGACGCGCAGATGAGGTCTTCGCAGCGATTAAGGTCTGTCATGAGCGAGTACACGCCATGGGAGTTCCCCGAATCACCACGACCATTAAGGCCGGTACACGACTAGATCGAGCCCAATCCATGGATGATAAGGTTCAGTCAGTAAGACAGGCCCGGGCATCTAGCGCGCGATGAAACTATTGGGCCTGTGCACCTATCGCCCAGGCCTAGTCATTAAACACGAAGCGGCACGTTGTTCGTTCATCGTTATACTCGCCGTTCCTAGCGTTGAGGACTCCCAGGCCGACGCCGCTGTCTCGTCGACCGTTTCGGTTATCTAGTCGCTCTTCAGCGTCCGTGATCCAACAATCCCAAGGCGTATAACGCTGCTCGGACCCGCTCGCATCTATCCCTTCGTTGTCCACGTTTGAAATCCTCCACTTGAGACTCGTCTGAGAGAGGAAAAGGACGTAACTCTTGGAGGCCACCTCGCCTGTGCCGTCCCAGTTGATAAGTTGAATGGTAAAGCTGCAACCGTCATCATCTCGGCAGAGCCTTTGCATGATCGTGTGGTCTAACGCGACGACCATCCCATTGAGCTGGGGGGGTAACTCTACGATGTATTGCTCGTGAGTCTTTTCGCTCGTGACGATGGGGGCGTCCCCGATTTGTTTATGTGACGTCATGCTCGCCGATCCTGGAGGCCCCGCCACACCAGGGGGCCCCTGTGGGCCTGCCGGGCCTGCTCCACCTGGCGCTCCGTCATTACCTGGGGCGCCATCAGCGCCGGCTGGACCTTGAGGACCCTCCGCACCTGGAGCCCCGTCGACACCTGGGGCGCCGTCGACTCCGTCATTACCTGGAGCGCCATCAGCGCCGGCTGGACCTTGCGGACCCTCGGGGCCTGCCTCGCCAGCGGGCCCTT
>CALELH010000752.1 GCA_937902595.1 uncultured Myxococcales bacterium | reverse complement strand
CCGCTTATCGTCTGATCCTGTGCAGGTTCATTCGCTGGTTCATCATCGCACGCGACGAAGGCGAACAATCCGAGGAACACCAATAGCGAGGGGATGGGGTGCTGCATCTGTAATACCTCTTCAATCGCGCTCGGTGACCAGCCGAGACCGGGCGTTGAATATGAGCATGAACTCGCGGAGTAGGTCTAGGGAAAGGGCCGTGGCGGTCGGTTTGTCATTGTGGAGAGTCACCGACTCAGCGTTGTCCCTAGTAGAGGGTATTCTAGACTTTAGAACTGAACCAGGCAGGGTGCGTCATCTTTCGGGTGACGACTTCCATATAGACGCTCCATCTCGGGGCCCATACGGCCAATAAGCGCGAGGTTGAGCATCTTAAAGTCGCTAATGAAAGACCAGCCAGGATAGGAAAAACTGGCGGGTTTATTTCCTTCGACGAAGAAATGGCCAATCCAAGCGTGTGAGTAACCAACGATTGGGGCGAGGCCGATCAGCCACCAGATCTGGGTGGTAACGGCCGCGATTAAGAGACCCAGCGCGAGGCTTGAACCGATGTAGTGGAGACAGCGATTGAATGGGCTTCGATGCTCACCCAAGTAGAAAGCCCAGAACTCTTCATAGGTCTCAATTCGTCGCTCTACGTCCACAATGGCCTCCTATTCTGGCTTAACTATACCGATCAGTACATTTATATCAAGGGCGGGGAGAGGCTTTGTCTTGAGCTTCGATCCTCAGGAGGCGCTCGCGGGCCGCTTCAGCTAACCGTGTTTGATTGAGCTGAGTCAGCACTGTGATGAGATCTCTCAGAGGCGCCTGGCTGCTCGGCATCGCTTGAGCAGCCCGACCGAGAAACTCGGCTGACTCTTCAAGTCGATTTGACTTCATCGCGAGATGGCCCAGCACGTAGTTCGCCTCTGGGCTGCCGGTTGACATGGCTCGCAACGCTGCTTTGGCTGCTTCAGCGTCCCTCCCAAGCTTTAGCAGCGCCCAGGCCAAGTACCCAGTGGTGGCAGAGGCTCGCTGCTCGCCATCACATGTCTTAAGAATCTGCTTCCAGAGTTCTGCTCGTACGAGAGTCTTGCAGAGATTATTGAGGTACTGCCGTGAGTGAGGCGTCTGACGAATGGCCTCTTCGAACGCTCTTATCGCTCGACTGAGCTGCCGGCGTGAGAGGAGCCAGACGCCCTCTAAATTAGCGGCGACGCCCTGCTTGGGGCGGAGACGACGCACTTGAGCGTTCGCCTTACGGAACAAGGGCTCGTCTCCCTGCGTGATGGCGATTTGAGCTTGGAGAACCCATGGTTCCAACGTGTTGGGCGCCAGCTTAGCTGCGCGAAAGGCTGCGCTCTTAGCGTCAGCGAACTTACCGGCGGCGATTCGGGTCTGTGCGACAGCCATGGCAAACTTTGGGGTGCTGGGCGAACGAGCAAAAGCCGACTCCGCCGCCGAGTTTGCTCCAGCTGCGTCGCCCCGGGCGCGTCGCATGGAGGCGAGATCAAACCATCCTCTTGGTGACTCTGGTCTCAGCTTGAGGCTGGCTTCCAGATACCGAATCGCCGTGTCGCGATCCGCGGCGCTGCCCGTCCTACGGGCGACCTCCGCGTACGCACGACCAAGTAGGCTGCTCGCTTCGACATCTGAGACACCGTTGGGACGGTTAACCCATCGAAGAGGTCCACGTTCTTTGGGGCTGCCGAGCTCGGTTGGTCGTCGTCGAATGAAGTGGTCAGTCATGCTGACATGAGGGATGTCTTGGGTCTGCGCGCGGGCCATATGACACTCAGCGCATTGCTGCTTCTTGGAGCCGCTACAAGAATGTCCATTTTCTTGGTGGCAGGTCACGCAGGCCTGCTCGGGTGGCGAGGCTGTAACGCTGTGTGGTGTATGGCATGTGATGCAGGTCCCAGCGCGTCGATCGACTGTCGCGCATCGACTGCGTCTCAAACGCTCGGCTTGGCCGACAATTCCAAACTCAGCGCTGGGCCTCTCATAGGCGAAGACAGCGACGGTATCACCCAGCCTGTCGCCCGGCTTGAAGTCTCCCCAACTGCGGCCATCTCGCAAAAGTCGAGCGGGTCCTTGGAGATGGCAGTAGCCGCAGATATCAGCGCTGAGTTCTGGTGTGAGCTTCGATGGCACGCCGACCGACTTTTGCTTGCCCAGGCTCTGTGAGCGCGCGTGCTTTTGGGCGTCTCGATGGCACTGTATGCACTCGATGGGACCGATCTGACGCGCGTCAAATCGAGTTGAATCTCCATACTCTTCGGGAACTTGACGACTATGGCAATACAGACATTCGGTGTTTACGGCTCGATGAAACCCGGGGTGCTTCTCTGTCTCGTACCCGGGGCTCATTTGCCAACTCTGCTTGCTGGTGTACCAGGTGAGTGGGAGCATCTGTAGGCCCCCGTGAATCTCTGTCGCGAAGGAGTGCGTGTGTGCGCCGCTACCGATGGTCCAATCAGCCGGTCGACGAACACCATTAGGCCCCTCGAACACCAGGCGGTCTCTCTCTAACCGTACGGTGAATCGCTCTTGAGTCTTGTGGTGCACAACAGCGGTTTTTGCTTCGGTTTTTAGTCTCTCGGGTACGACTCTTGAGATGCTTCGCCCCATAGGTTGTGACGCCCACGCCGTCGCCTCATCAGGATGGCAATCAGCGCAATCAAGCACATCGCTTCGATCGTTCTCGATGTGAGGACGCTGAGTGAGAGGAGAGGCGTCAGGAGCCACACTCGATTTTGAGTGAGGCTCCGATGAGCAGCCCAGAGTGAGCGTGAGGGACAGCGCGAAGATGAGATGTTTGCACATCCCTCGCGCTGTGTGTCCGGAGAGGCGGACGAGTCTATTCGGGACCGGGTGTACTATGGCTGGAGTAGGCTGCCGAGCGCCTGATTGAGATCTCCACCTGGGCCTCTATCGGCGTAGACGTATTCCCAATTACTCGGATTCATCAGAGCGTTGAAGGGGAGACCGAAGCGACCTTCTGCGTCTGTATAGACGTCCATATTGGTAAACACCGTGCGGAAGGAGTCAGAGCCGTCGTGGTCCATGAACATGTTCTCTACCGGAATCCCCTTACCCTGAGCGTATTGCTGGCAGTAGCGTTGGGTGGGCTGAGCACGGTTACGGTCTTCACCCAGAACAAAAGCGACCTTAAGACCTGCGGCTTGCGGGTTTTGAAGGACGTCTAGAATCTGAGGTATCCACTGGTCGCAGGCGCTGCACCAGCCTGCGGTCAGGACGAACATTCCGGCCCGCTGATTCGTGAAATAATCGCGGACGCTGACCTGCTCACCGGTTCCACAGTTGGTGAGAGAGAAGTCAGCTACGATCTCTCCGACGCCGGCGCCTGGGCCGATGCCTTCACCGGGCTCTCCATTGCCTCCGTTGCCACCACCGCCTCCGTTTGGAAAACAGGTGTTGTCGCTGTCGCATGTGTAGCCTTCACCTTCGCGACACTCGCTGCTGTCCTGGCAGTTCAGCAAGCAGAGTTGATCCGCCTGACCGAGATTCCAGCAGCTCCCCGATGGACCACAGTCATCGCTGGTCTGACAGACCATGCTGCAGTAGCCACCGGGCATGCCGCCGACGCAGAGGCCTGTATCGCAGTCATCATTGGTGCTGCAGGCAGCGCCAAGGCTACGAGCCGCGGCGCCACCACCTGGGTTTGCGT
>CALELH010000751.1 GCA_937902595.1 uncultured Myxococcales bacterium | reverse complement strand
TGGGAAAGAGGAGACCGCTTTAGCTCTCCAGAAGAATGGCCCTGGTGGAGAATGCAGGAATGACGTTCGAACTTAACGAAGACACCCGCCATAGCCTGGTCGCCGCCATCGCCGCAGCGGAGGTGGGACATCGGGCAGAGCTGCGCGTACACATCGAAGCGATCTGTGATGGTGACGCGCAGCTTCGTGCTAGACAAATCTTTGGCGACTTGAAGATGCACGAAACAGCCGAGGACACCGGCGTCCTCCTGTACCTATCGCCCGAGTCAAAGAAGGTCGCAGTCTTCGCGGGTAAAGGGGTCCACCAGGCGGCTGGTGAGGCCCTCTGGCAGGAGGCCGTGTCTCGGGTCGCTCAGGGCTTCCGGGATGGTGATGGGCTCGCTGGCCTCGAGGCCGGCATAGGCATTATCGGCGACGCTATGCGCCGCTGCGCGCCTGGAGAGGACACCGCCGGTGACGAACTCCCCAATGAGGTCACGACGTCATGAGCGACATCGAGCGGACGGATCTCTCCGAGATAATCGAGATCGCAAGTCTCAAACTCGCCGAGGACCAGGACCGCCTTACGGAGGCTCAGGTCGACGAGATCGCGGCGGAGTTGGGTATCCCCCGAGAATATGTCGACGACGCCCAGGCCATACTCCAGGAGCAACGACAGGCAGAGGCAGCGGAAGAGACTCAGCGAGAAGCTACACGGCGCACATTGGTCTGGGTTGGTCTCGGCATCGCCGGTCTCTGCGCCCTCGCGTCGATGGTTGGATACAACAGCCTCAACGCCACTCTGGCGCTGGTGGACCAACAGCATGCTCAGGTCGTCAATGTGATGGAGAGGCAAGCGGAGACGAAGACCCGCCTCGCCGACCACCCTCACTCCAGCTCCAAGGCCGCAGAGCTCGCTGGTGCAGAGAACCGCGTTCGCATCGAGCGAAAGCGGTACGACGAGGAGGCGGCGAGCTACAACCGCAAGGCCGCGTCTTTCCCCAACAGCCTCTGGAGGGGCCTCTTCGGGCTACCGTCGGCTCGACCACTGTCCAATGACGACGCCTTTAAGGCTGAGAGCGGTAATCAATGATCACCCGAACTCTCATCGCGTTCATCCTGATGACCAGCGCCGCCCTCGGGGTGCCCAAGATTAGCCAGCCCGTGACCGACTCGAACGGCTACCTCTCGGCGCCCACTCGCTCTGGGATATCCCAGCGGATCGTCGAGCATAAGACCCGCACTGGTGTTCAGATCGCCGTACTCCTGATCGACACTCTCAACGGGGTGCCCATTGAAGACTACTCCATGAAGGTCGCCCGAGAATGGGGCGGCGGCTCAGAGGCGAGAGACGACGGAATTCTGTTTGTCTTGGCCATCAAGGATCGTCGCATGCGTATCGAGGTCGGGTATGGCCTCGAGCCGGTGATCTCCGATGGGCGGGCGGCTCAGATCCTGAACCAGCTGAAGCCTTGGCTCAAGTCTAAGAACTACGACACCGCTGTTGGGACCGCCGTGACTACGCTCATGTCTCTCACCGAGAGTCTGACCCCCGGCCAAGTCGCCGAAGGACTCAAGCGTATCGTCAAGCCTCATTCTAACTATTCGATGGTCAGCGTCATCCTGATCATCATCGCCCTCGTCCTGACGGTCTTCGTGACGCGAACCTTCAGCGCTTTCGGCGTCCAAGCGGGTGCATACCTTGGCGCCATGTCGGCGACGGCAATAGTCATGGGCTCGACCGGGCTCGGCTGGGCGGTGGTGCTCTTCATGCATCTCCTACTCGCTCAATTCCTTCTACGGACTTTTCTGCCTGGTGCCCTAAACATCGAACTCGACGCGGACGCCGAGCCCGAGGATCCAGGGCCTCGGTTCTACCGAGGCTTTCTCTTGCTCTCATGGTTCATGATTCCGCTCGTCAGTATGGACGACCCAGACTTCGAGAGCGTCACCACAGCTGGAGTAATCACCTCCATCTTCATCCAGACGATCATGGTCCTATTGGTGACCGCCTTATTTGGAACGCTCTTCCACGTAATGAGAGCGATCGGTGGCTCCGGGCTCAGTATCTCTGAACGCGGCGGAGGCGTGCCCTCCCCGGGCGGTTGGCATACGAGCACCCACACCACCTTCGACAACTCCAGCTGGTCCTCCGACTCAGACTGGTCTAGCTCTGACGACAGCTGGTCCAGCTCTGACTGGGGCGGAGGTGGCGGCGACTTTGGCGGAGGCGGCGCGTCGGACTCCTGGTAGCGGCCCACACCAATACTGCGTTCTCGAGCGCTACGAGAGCTTTGCTATTCATTCTGCCCAATTTCGACATCGGGCAAATCAAGACCACATTGATTAAAGCTCTCCTCCGGGCGGTCATCTGGGCAGACCGTCTCAGCTGACAGCACCATAAGCCTCACCTGACAAGCCGGTCCCACGAGCATTTGGTTATCGACTGGATTATACACAGGGCGATCTACTCTCAGCCGATCCTCTAAACAGATAAGGTCGCCGAGTTGCTGCGCTGTCAGCCCCAAAAAGCCAGCCAAAACCTCGAGGCCGAACTGAGCGGCGCAGGGGTCGTTACACGACATGAATCCTAACTCAGCCGGAAAACTGATAGTCGCCCCACTCATATTCGCTCCAGAGAAGTCTACTTCGCTGAGATCGCTCCGCTGAAAATCAGAGTTCAGTAACCGGGCCCCAGTGAAGTTAGCCCCAGTCAGATCAACGTAGTTGAAATTCTTGACTCCTGCCGCACGGTCAGCTGGGCTGATGGTCAAGTCTGATCCAGCAAAATTCGCCCCTATTAACGAGCGTGGTTCCAACCAGGAAAACCCAGAAAACCGAACACCTCGGAGGATCGCATTGCTCAGGTCGATCCCGTCGTAACTCTCGCCGGTAAAGACCGTGCCCGTGAGATCCACACCGGGTGCCGCCATGGCAGAGCGCCCGGGTGACACGTAAGCACAGGTCCAACCGATGGCGGGACCACTCGGACACCCTCTTAGCTGTGTGAGGCGAGCACGCCATAGATTCGCCTCACCGATACGCGTCCCCCCCAAATTTGCCCCATGTAGATTCGCGTAGGACAAATCAGCGTCCCTCAAGTCGCGATTCGTAATCTGCGCACCGGAGAGATTGGCCCCAGATAGATTCACGGCCGGGCCAATGAGCGCCCACAGGTCATTGGCTGGCTGCTGCAGGCAGTCCCACCCCCAATTCACCCCACGACAATTCGCACAGTCGCGAGGCGGGTCGACCTGGGGCAATTGTCCTGCATCGGGACACGCTTGCAGATCGAAGGCCCGGATGCCCTCAAGACGCGCGCCGGCTAACGAAAGGCCGCCGAGATCCGCCCTCGACAGATCTGCACCTGAGAGATCGGTATTCGGTCCAACCCAGGCGGTTAAATCGTTCGCCGGCTGCTCGACACATGTCCAATCGACGGCCGCAAGCTCCGCTTCAGGGCACACATCCAAATTGAGGTCAAACGCACGGGTCATATTGAGGGTCGCCCCGGCTATACTCGTGCCAGACAGCGTCGTGCCAACTAGATTAGCTTCGGACAAATCCGCTCTGGACAAGTCAGCCCCACTGAGGTCGCCCGCCCCCAAATCTGCGCCGGTCAGATCCGCTCGAACCAAGGTCGCTTCAGAGAGGTCTGCGCCCTCCAACTGACTTCCGGCGAGGACGCTCTCTGTTAGGTTCGCTCTCGCTAGATTTGCCTCGGTCATCACAGCGTTGTGCAGCTGAGCACCGGTCAGATCGGACCCAACCAGCCGCGCTCCGGCAAGGAAAGCATCCCGAAGGTCGACCCCTCGAGCCACCAGTCCATTGGGAAAGAGATAGCCCTCTGGAAATCGAGTCTCCGGCCCGAGAGCAAAAATTGTACGATACTCAAATAATTCGCAGCCTTCACAGTCCTCTCCCGGCCAACGAGTCTCCTCACTGTATCGAGCGAGATAGAAATCAGCGCCCAAGAGGTTTGCGTCTGTGAAGTTGATCCCTTCTAAGTTCGCTCGGCTTAAATTCGCCTGCCGGAGGTCCGCCCCGACAAAGCGAGCGCCATCGAGGGTCGTGTCTACAAATAGCGCATTACGTAAGTCGGCGCCGTCCAGAACCGCTCGAGACAAATCGACATCCGTAAACAGGCGCCCTACCCAGCGAGAGTCATGGAGCTGGGCGTCAGCCAGAGAAGTGCCACTGAGGATGACCCCTTCCATGCTTAGGCCGCGCCCATTCACTGCGCCAAGCAGGGTTCCTGTGAGATTCGCGCCCGAGAAACGAGCCGACTCCAAGCGCGCTCGACGCACATCAGCGTCCAGTAAGACGGTGTCCAGAAGGCTAATGGAGTTCATATCCGCCTCTCGCAAGTCGGCCTGGCTGAGATCTACTCGGAGCATCACCGAATGCTCGAGACACGCTCCACGGAGATCGGCGCCAGCGAGAGTCGTCGACGTAAAACTCGACCGGCTCAGATCCGCTCCGTGGAGCGCTGCACCGGTCAGGTCCGTCTGAGTCCATCGGACATTGCGCAAGTCCGGGGAGCGGCTATTCAGCCCTTCACAGGGCGGGCCCTCAGGAACACCCTCAACAAACCGGGCCCCCACCATGCTCGCGCTGCTCAAATTCGCTCGGGTAAGGAGAGTTCGACCGCCGACGCGGTTTTCTCCTTGGCAGGTGTAGGGTCCATTCGTTAGGTCGACACCATTCAAGTTCGCTCCAAAGAGGCTTGCCTGGCTAAAGTTAGTGGCCCGAAGCGTCGCATCTTCGAGGTCGGCGTTGTCAAGACGCGCTCCCGTCAGCACTGCGCCCGCTAGGTTTGCCCCCGACAGTTGCGCTGCCACCAGAGAAGCGTTCGCCAAATCAAGGCCACATAAGTCTCTCTCCAAAGTCACACCCGATAGGTTCGCCCCACGAAGAGAGTCCACCTCACGCAACTGCTCACCACTGATCACTTCGCCCGCTAGGTTGAGCCCGGCTGACGCTAGGTCGACCACCCGAATGGAGAAAGATACATTCCGGTCGCGGTTTCGTTCGTCGAGAACCACGACCACCTGCTCCTCGGAGAAACCTGGGCGCTCCGTGGTGACCAGATACTCACCCGTCGGTAAGTTGTCGAAACGAGCCGGGACTCGAGAACCGTCCGCCGCACGAATATCCGTCGCAGCGCTTAACGCCCGTCCGGCCCCCAATATGCGCACAGAGACACCACGCTGGTCGAGTGGGACGAGGGCGGTGGTGACGGCAACATCGACGGAGATGCTCCCTGTTAACTGTGCCAACTCAAGACCCTGGAGAGCGTCGAGCGCTACCCCCTCGTGCTGAAAGCGCTGGGAACCATCGCTCCAGTTTACAGTGATAGACTCCGTCGCGTAGCCGGGGTGTGCCAGGACAAGCTCATGATCAACTCGTCCGGCCTGAAACACAAAGTGCCCATTGGCGTCGGTGATGGTGGAATGAACGAGATTGTTTCCAACATACGCTCGCACCGCGATGTCCCCGTGACTCGCGCCCTCCCCTACGCCCTCAAGACGAACCTGGCCGCGCATCGTTGCATCACGGGTGTCACGCAAGGTAATCGCGAACTCCGGGTCATCGCCGCGCAGCAGGTTTTCACCCACGCCCAACACTAGCGCTTCCGCATAGGGGGCGTGCCCTTGGGCCGTCAGACTGAGCGTGTAAGGCCCAGGCTTAACCCCCACGAACTGAAACCCGCCTCGCCCTGCGTCTCCGCTATTGATGAGGCCGACGACGCGCCGCTCGCCACGCTCGCTCGTCAATGAGGCGAAGGCGATATTCGGCCAGTCATTCCGGGACCCAACGGTGCTCTCCACGAACCCCATAAGGCTCGCTTGTGGCTCGGCAGCCAAGACAACCGGCGTCATCAGGGAGAAATTACCCGCATTCGATCCAGTTGTGACGAACGGCGCCCTCACATTGTCTAGAGTGACGAACCCCGGCTTAGAGAACCTCAGGGTG
>CALELH010000750.1 GCA_937902595.1 uncultured Myxococcales bacterium | reverse complement strand
GTTGATCCGAGTGGACGTAGCGCACGCTGCGACCAAAGGGAGTACAAGGGCGATAGTGATGATCTGCTTTAACATTGTCGTCCCCTTACCAAGTGCCGTTGAGGATGTTGAGGCCAAAACGAACCGATCGAGATCCGGTCGCTGGGTCTACACTGTCGATGACCATGGGAGCCGGGCTCCCAAAAGTGACCGCTCCAGCCGTCGCGGCAGCGCTCTGCTTGTACCCATCAAAGCTCTTCGTCAATGCGTAGGCCAGGTAGATGCCGCCGTACACACCGACTACAGATGAGAGCGTTAACGCTTTCCGGTCCACATCTTCGCCGAATACGAAGAACCCAAGACCAAGTCCGGCCAGGCCACCCCCGAACGCGCCGATGTCCATCATGATGATCCGCGAGCGGTCAACATCAAAGACGTCACGCATCAGATACGTCGTCAGGCTTAATCCGTTGGCGGCGATGAAGGTCGTCAGCGCTGCGCTCCGGGCGGATGGGTCATCCACCAACGTGCTGTACAAAGCCAAGCCT
This sequence comes from uncultured Myxococcales bacterium, assembly GCA_937902595.1. Taxonomy (GTDB): domain Bacteria; phylum Myxococcota_A; class Bradymonadia; order UBA7976; family UBA1532; genus UBA1532. The sequence continues at coordinate 3,436 of CALELH010000750.1, read as the reverse complement.
GTGCCAGCACCGATAATGTAGGACGAAGACAGCGCAGAGGCTTGCCCAGGGTTGAGCTTCATCTTGGGCTCAAGGTACGTACCAAGCCAGGTAGACGCCAGAGCCGTCCCCGAGATAATCGTAGCTGCAGCGGTCTCTGGCGATGACGAACTCTCTGAGAGCACCAGCGCCGAGATCATCAGACCGTTACCGAGGCCAGAGCGCTGAAAGAAGTTGTATGTCGAGGCCTGCGCAACATGCACGGGCTTGTCTCTATTCAGTAGGAACGGGAGCGCGACCCCCAGGGTAGGCCCCAGAAGTATGCCTGACGCCTGTCGAATGTCATCATCGAAGAGAGCGAAGGTCAGCAGCGGGCCGATGGTTAAGCCGGTCACGGTCGACTGCAGCACCAATTCAGGAAGCCCCGCGCGGTCCATATAGACGTCCGTCGGCACCTCCCGTGGTTCAAGCGGCTTCGCGTTCGCGGTTGCGCTAGCGACCACTAACACCAGACAAAGCATGTATCTCAAGGCGTATCCTTTTGTATGGATGAATTAAGTGTAACTTGGATGAGCTACAGTGAGCCCTCCCCCTCTTGGGCGGGAGTATCGCACGAACACCATCTGAAGTCACAAAAGATAAGCGGCGGCGCCGCTAAAGGTTTATCGACTTCGAAGAAGGTCTAAACGGTGGCCAAGAGTTCATAGGTGGTCTCAGGCCAATATGCGGGCAGAGGGCAACACACCTCCGTTCGCTGGCCGCTGCGAGGATCATCGAAGGCGAGGGTCCAAGCGTGCAGATACAGGTGCTCTTCTTCACTCCCGTAGAGGCTGTCCCCGCGGATAGGAGCGCCAAGGCCATCTCGATGCGCGGCGTGCAGTCTTAGCTGATGTGACCGGCCCGTGATCGGGCGAAAAAGCACCAAGGTTCGGTTCTCTGAGCGACCGAGAACTCGGAACTCTGTCAAAGCGGGCTTACCGTCGGGATGGACCTCCTGCTCACGGGTAAACCGCCCGGCGCTGCGAAGCGGAAGACTGATCTCTCCAGTAGCTTGCTCAACGACTCCGTCGATCCAGGCCAAGTAGCGTTTATGAGTTGTCCGCGCCACGAACTGAGCCTGAATCTTCGCCTGTGATTCTCCATCCAAGGCGAGCACCATCGCGCCAGATGTCTCATGGTCTAGCCGGTGCACCGCGCGAGCAGCCGCCCCTCGTCCATAATGTCGGCGAACTCGCGTGAGCACCGAGTCTATCTTCTCTGGACCCCGACCAGGCGTCGCGAGCACGAAGCCCGGTTTATCGACCACCAGCCAGTCATCGCCCTCGCTCAAGACGGTCAAGTTCAACGCGTCTGATAGACGAGCCGGTCGCTCCATGCCGCAGAGCAGATGCCCCAAAATGGGTAAGCAGCGCTCCTGGCACGGGCCATAGAACTCGCCGTCCACCCGCATAGGCTCATCAAGAGATGGTCCGACCCAGGCCTCGGCCATGGCGATGGGTCTGAGACCCCGACGCACTGCGTCCTGCAATAACTTGGGGGCGGCACATTCTCCCGCACCCGGAGAGAGGATACTTCCGGGCAAATGAGCGTCCTCGATAGACTGCTTGACTCCTCTAAAGTTGGTCAGCTCGTGCTCATCGTTAAACGCGCTCTGCAGGCGATTCGATAGCACCCGACGCTCTCGTCTGAGCGCCTGCAGCTCCTCAAGTAGGGAATCATGGCGTGCGGTGGCCGCGTCGAGGGGCGCGCGTAGCTCTTTTAAGGTCTGGCGATAGGTCACGCTCTCGTTCCAACTCGCCTGTCGAAGCTGCGCGTGAAGCGCCTCATCGTCCGGAGACGCCTGACGTAACAAGGCCCTCTCTCGTCGAGCACTCGCTCGCTGCCCCTGGAGCGCCGACTGAGCCTCTTCGAAGGTTCTCTTCGCGTCTTTAAGCCCCGCGACCGCGTCCCGCCACCCTAGGCTCTCGATGCTCTGTGAGAGGGCATTGAGCACGTCAAAGGTGTCGTCTTCCTCGGTTTGGGTCGCTTCAATTCGACGGGTGGGGCCCGCCCAGCCTATCTCCAAACCTGGTAAGCATTTGGTCCCCGAATAGGCCTGTAGAACGACCTCGCGGCCGGCGTCATCGTGAGCGATCAGTACACCCACCATGCGGCCCAACCTTGTGTTCAGCGCATCGCGTACCACGTCCATGCGCGCGACCACTTCGCTCTTAGCTTTCTCCGAAGTTGGAACGAGATGAGCCTCTTGGCACCTCTGGCAATAGCCGCCGCCCCAGGTCATGCCTCGCCTCCTCGCCATCCAGATCCAAGCTGTGCTGAGTCCGCGACAACGAGCACCCCATAGCAGAACACGGCTGTTACCAAATGTGGTGGGTCAAACACCGAGTCTATACCTGTCGCTCCCGAGCTACTTCATCACGCAGCTCATGGGACCGCTGATGAGTAGCTTTTGGCTCTTCAACTCTAAAAGCATATAGAGGTTGCTGTCACCCGGGTACGCTCCGGCGACAGCCATCAAGCCGCCCTTAAAGGCGAGGCCGTCTGCGTCTTTAGCCTGGAGGTTCCAGGGCCGGTTAGCATCTCCGGACTCCACCCCGCTGCCATTGAGCGCTGGCGCGAACTTGTTCTCGAGTGTGAACGTCGAGGTCTTCCCGGTCGTCTTCATCGTGAACTTTGCGTTCACCGCGGCCATCTTGTCCGGCCCGTCCAAGCCGATGGTGACGATGACGGTCCCAGCGCACGTCACCGTGACATCTTGGGCCAGCGCCGTCGAAGAGAAGAACAGGATCGAGAGAAAAGTGAATGGAAGAATGTAATGATTCATTGAAGCCCTCTGAATGGTTGAGACGAAAGATACGCGAGGTGCTTCTAAATCATGAGCCGAGCCCGCGCAAGGTGCTAGGGAACACAAACTTGCGCCGGCTGAGGACACAGCAGGAGCTGGATCGGAGTCAACCAGGTCCCTTGAGCGCGCTTTCGGGGCAGCGCCACCGCCTAATCTCAGCCTTGGCTCGAGGCGTCCCGACGAAGCTTGAAACCGGCGACTTCGAGACGACTCATCAAAGTTGCCTCGCCCACCCCACCAATGCGCGGGGACTTAAGGCTGGGCAAGCAGACATCGCTCTACCTACGAGTATCCTTAATCCCTAGGGTCCACCAGCATCTGGCCGTAGACTTCAAGCTCGCTTATGCCAGCCCCCTGGCCGTTAAAAGAGTCGGCATAAAAGCGGATCCGTTCACCCTGGACGCACTCGTCTAAGACGATCGTCCTCCAGTGACGATGGATGTGGACGGACTCGGATCCTGCTCCTACCTCTAACTCTTCGCCGCCCCTCCAAACGGTGAGTCTCCAGTCACCCGTGGACCGATCCCAACGCCCACGGTTCATGGTGTTCAGCCATCGAATTACGCAGATTCTCGCTTGGTCACGCAGGTCAACCTCGACCCAGCCCGTACG
>CALELH010000749.1 GCA_937902595.1 uncultured Myxococcales bacterium | reverse complement strand
GGCGCAGGTGGCGCAGGTGCTGAAGGTGGCGCAGGTGGTGCTGGTGCAGCGGGCGGTGCTGGTGGTGCTGGCGCCGAAGGCGGCGCCGGTGGCGCTGGTGCTGAAGGCGGCGCCGGTGGCGCTGGCGCTGAAGGCGGCGCAGGCGGCGCAGGCGCAGCAGGTGGTGCAGGTGGCGCAGGTGGCGCTGGTGCTGAAGGTGGCGCTGGCGGTGAAGGCGGCGCGGCGGGCGAGCCCGGCGAATAAGCAGCGAGCGGTCTGTTCGCGCTAAATACGGAGTCCTTCGCGGGGCTCCGTTCCTATTTCTTAAACTTTGGAGAGGCAGAGCGCTTGCGACATTGTCGCTGTGGATCATACTATTTCGCGCATAGGGCCCTCTCTAAGGATTCCAATGAAGCAATACACCTCTCAACTTGGTTTGTTCATCCTCGTCTGGCTTCTCGCCGCGGGGTGCGGTGGCGACTCTGGCGGTTCCTCTAGCGCCGATATGGGGACAGGCCTAGTCGCGTGTGCTGACGGTGAGGATAACGACGGCGACGGCCTGATCGACGGTGATGATCCTGGCTGCACTAGAGACGATGACGATGACGAGACAAACGCGATCATCGTTCCTGAGTGTAGTGACATGCAGGACAACGATGGCGATGGTAACGTCGATCTCGATGACCGTGGGTGTGCCAACGCGGATGACACCGATGAGTCAGATGATCCCGACGCCCCTCAGTGTGATGATGGAGAAGACAACGACGGCGATGGTGCTATAGACACCGATGATCCAGGCTGCGCCGATCGCGGTGATACGAACGAAGCCGATGATCCCGAGGTCCCGGAGTGCTCCGATGGGCTGGATAATGACGAGGATGGCTTCACCGACTTTCCTGCCGACCCTGGGTGCGGATCAGAGTTCGATCGCAGCGAGGCAGAAGGCGCGGGGCAGAACCGGCCTCAGTGCGCCAACGGCCTGGACGACGACAACGACGGGCTCGTAGACATCGCGGACCCAGGGTGTAGCAGCGTCGCGGATCCCCGAGAGCAGAACATGGAAGGGGAGAACCCCGCTTGCGCCAACGGTCTGGACGACGACGCGGACGGGATCGTTGATTTCCCCTTGGAGCCAGGCTGCTCGGCGGCCGGAGACGAGGATGAGGCAGATCCCATGAACGCACCTGGCTGTGGGAATGGACGAGACGACGACATGGATGGGCTCAGCGACTACCCTCAAGATCCAGGCTGCAGTGGCGTCGGTGATCGCGATGAGACCGACCCCCCTGTCGCTCCGCGCTGCTCCGATGGCGTTGATAACGACCGTGACGGTGAGATCGATTTCCCTGATGACCGTGGCTGCCAGAGCGCGGCCGATGGCTCTGAAGGTGGCTCCTGCGGACGAAATATCACCGCCGTCGAGACAGAGTCTGGTGAGGTCATCCGCGGAGACTCCCGCCGAGCGCCCTTCGGAACTGAAGGTTCTTGTGGCGGTCGAGGCTCGCCAGAGGTGGTGCTGGTACATAGGGTCGCTCGCCCCATCGAGGCGCTCATCATCCGTACGGATCTTGAGGAAAATGAGCTAGAGACAACGCTGTATGTGCGACGGGGTTGTCTCGATCCGAGCACCGAGATCGCCTGTAATCGTGAGACCGTCAATGACGGCATCGCGGCGAACTCAATTCGAATTCCGACGCCGCCTATCGGTGAATATTACATCTTCGTGGACGGCTCTTCCGGGCGCGGAGGTAATTTCGCCGTTGTCGTTGACGAGGTGCCTCGAGCCGAGTGTCTGAATGGTGAGGACGATGACGGCGACGGTCTGACGGATTATCCCAATGACCCAGGGTGCTACCGGGCCGACGATCGCGACGAGACGGACCCTGAGACGCCGCCAGCGTGCGCGGACAACCAAGACAATGATGGTGACGGGGTGGTGGACTATCCTTTGGACTTTGGGTGCCAGAGCGCTGGAGATGACGACGAGGTCGACGTCTGCGGCCAGGGGGTGCGACTCGTAAATTACCCGGTAGGCGCCCCCTCGCTACTGACAGACACGTCCGACGGCGGATCAAATCACGTCGGCTCCTGTGTCGGTGGGGCCGCACCGGAGAAGATCGTCCTATACGAGAACCCATTCAACGCCCGGCTCGTCATCAGCGTGAATCACCCGGAGACCATCGAGCGGACGGCGGTATATATGCGAACCGCCTGTGGAAACGCGGGCAGCGAGCTCGCCTGTGATGCGGGGGATCAAGCGAGCGGCCAGCGAGGAACGATCACCATCGACCGCGCACCACCTGGGCCATATTTCATCTTCCTGGATCACGGGTTCGGTCTTGGGGGCCAAGTGCGTGTGAGCGTCCAATCGGAGCGTCTACCTCCGGGCTGTTCGGACGAGGTCGACAATGATGAAGACGGCTTCATCGACGCGGACGATGTGGGCTGCGAGAACGGTGACGATGAAGACGAGCGAGATCCACCGCAGGGTGAAGACCCACCGGTCTGCTTCGACGGCGTCGACAATGATCAGGATGGTTTAACCGACTTCCCCTTCGACCCTGGGTGTGTCGCCAAAGGCGACTTCGAAGAGGACGACCCGGCGGTGGCGGTTGAGTGTTCCAATGGACAGGATGACGATGAGGACGGAGTGCCTGACTTCCCCAATGACATCGGCTGCTATGCGGCGTCTGATGACGATGAGCAGGCTGGTCGAAGAGCACCCCAGTGTACGAATCGCATCGATGATGACCAGGATGGTCTGACGGATTACCCCAACGATCCTGGCTGCTCTGCCGGCGGAGATGGGAGCGAAGAGGATGATCCTTATCCTCCGGCCTGTGGTGATGGCGAGGACAATGACCGTGACGGTCTGGTCGACTTCCCCTTTGAGCCTGGCTGCGAAGCGGCTGGGGATCCTGACGAGACGGATCCTGAGATGCCCGCCGCCTGCAGTAATGGGCTCGATGACGACGAAGATAATGTGACGGACTTTCCATTCGAGCCTGGCTGCTCTTCGGCAGGTGACAACGATGAGACCGATCCCAACTTCCCTCCAAACTGCGCGAATGGACGTGATGATGACAATAATGGTCGGGTCGATTGGCCTGATGATCCCGGCTGTGCCTTCGCGGGCGACGCCGTAGAGCGGAGCGATGGAAACTTACCCGCTCGCTGCGCGGATGGTGTCGACAATGATCAGGACGGGTCTGTCGATTTGACCGACGTCGGGTGCATGAACGCCGATGACAATGATGAGGCGGACGAGGCTGTAGTTCCTGCCTGCTCAGACGGCGCAGACAATGATATGGACGGCGTCATAGATTGGCCCGATGACGAGGGATGCGCCGCCCGAGGGGATGTGTGCGAGCAGGGAGGCTTCGGCGTCTGTAACGGCCAGTGCTTAGACCTACAAAACAGCTCACAGAACTGTGGGTCCTGCGGGACGGTCTGTCCCGCAGACATAGACTGTATCGAGGGTCTCTGCGGTGGTCTGAGCTGCCGAGTGCTACAAGATGTGCACGTCCTAGGGCCAAACGGTGGCCAGGTGAATCTCGACACGAGAAATCAGCCCACCTCTGGGAGCAGCTGTGGAGGCGGAGGTCCTCAATCTGTGATCGTGATCACTATCCCTGGTCGCCGAACGGTGACCTTTGAGGCGACCGCTGCGAACTATGACACGTACTTTCATCTGAGATCTGAATGTGACGATCCCAACAGCACCATTATCTGTAATGATGATGGCGGGGTTGGCACGCGCTCTCGCATCAGCCGCGCCCTAGACGCCGGCACCTATTATCTCATCGTTGATGGTTTCGCCCGCAGGGCCGGCACATCGACGGTGACAGTGACGGTGGCGGCGAACTGAGCGCTTTCTAGGCCTCTTTCACGGAGGGGGGCGCCTCGTGTGCTCAGGACAGCTACATAGAAAATAGCGCGCTGTAGGATGTTCGTAAGAGACCTCGGGCATAGTGTTACTGACTGTGAGACTAAAAGGGGCGTCGAGGTACCATGGCCATCGAAATCGCCGCTGATTTATTCCTCGTCGTAGACCTAGAGGCGACCTGCGACGAGGCCGGTATGTCGCGTCATGAGCGTGAGACGATCGAGATCGGCGCCGTCCTCGCGGAGGCAGACTCTTTAGCGGTCGTTAAACAGTTCCAGGGGTTTGTTAGACCCGTCCGTCACCCGGAGTTAACCGAGTACTGCGTGGAGCTGACTGGCATCACACAGGCAGAGGTTGATGCTGCGGATCCCTTTGAGGTCGTCTTTCAGCGTTTTCTGCATGAGATGGTCACTGATCGAGACACGCTCTTTGTCTCATGGGGGGGCTTTGATCTGCGGCAGCTGTCTCGTGATTGTGAATTCCACGGTCTCGTGAATCCCATCGAGGATCGTCTCGATCTGAGTCTAACCTTCACTGAACACGCAGGGTTACCCAGGCGGCCTTCTATGAGCGACGCGATGACTCTCGCCGGTCTGCCCGTAGAAGGTACGCTGCATCGCGGGATTGATGACGCAAGAAACCTGGCTCGTCTACTGCCTTGGTGTCTAGGCCGGGCCGCCTTCCCAGAACACTAGGCAATCGGTCATCAATGGCCGCGTGAGGCCTAGGAATAAAGCGCTCTTAATCTCTCTAGGGACGCCAGACATTCGCCAGGTTTTTTTCATGGCTACCTCACTGTAATTGCTCACAAAAATATCAAGAAACTCAGACTTGCGAGGGCCGTCCCACTTAGCTTACCGTGTCATGTGAGCTAAACCGGGGACGCGCGAATCAGCGCAGAGAAGGGCAAGTCGAAGAACGTTGCCCTTGGGGAGAAAACGAGTTGAAAAAACTGATTCTTAGTAAGTCGCTTATGGCCTGTATGGCCCTATCTGTGTCCATCTTTATCGGCTGCGATGATGGCGGCGATGGGCCAGTGGGCATGGGCGGCGCAGGCGGCGCTGGAGCCAGTGGTGGCGCAGGTGGCGCAGGTGGCG
>CALELH010000748.1 GCA_937902595.1 uncultured Myxococcales bacterium | reverse complement strand
GTCAGTCGTGGGAAACGAGATGTTCAGTTTAAGTGGCCGTACGTTCGCGATGCCTGGGAGGATGCGGACAGGGCGTTCATCGCGGGCCAGGACGCGCCCTCATGATTCGGGGGAGTCTCTGGGCCCTCCAACACCCGCGGCTCATGACTCTCATCGCCGCCTTAGTGGCGGTCCCCGCCGTTTATTTCTGCACCCAACTAAAGCTCGATAATGACCCCCGTCAACTCGCACCTCCAAACCCGGAGACTGCGGCTCTGACCGCACGCCACGACGCTGATTTTTCTCCCGATGACACACTCTTCCTGCTGGTCCTGACCGGCGACGACAATGCGTCGGTGATCCGCGCGACTGAGACCGCCGTCGAAGCCGCACAAGGGTTTGAAGAGGTGCTTCGCGTCTCTTCACCGACCACGATTCGGGTGCCGCCCACCTTTAGTCCAGCCTTCGGCCGGAAGAGCAAGATGAAAGGGTCCGTTGACGCTCGGATCGAAGCCTTAAACCTGGGCAGCGGTGGAGGTCGGGTGATCTCTGATGACGGCCGCACGGTAGTCATAGGTGTTCGACTTGATGATCCGTTCCGCGACCCCATGCAAGCCCTTCCGATTATCGACAAGATTGAGGCCAGTGTTGGGAAGGCTGTCGGTCAGAATATCACTGTTCATGGCGCAGGGTTACTCGCCACACGGGTCGCCTCGGTGCGCTCCATCTTCGCGGATCTATTCTTCTTGTTTCCCTTGGCTGGCCTCGTCGTGTTTCTCGTCGGCTGGAGTCGCTTCCGCAGCGTTCGCCGAACTATCGCGATCATGATCTGCCTCAATTGGAGCATTCTCGTGACCGCCGGTACAGCGGGGGCGCTCGGGATCGCGCTCAATCCCCTCACTCAGATCTTCCCGATTCTATTGATGATCATCGGTATCGCTGACGGCCTTCATTTGATTGATCGCTTTACTGAGACCAAGGACGAAGGGGTCGGCGATCCAAAGGAGCGCTGGTCGCTGGTGCTAAACGAGACGGGACGCGCCTGCTTGCTCACGACCGTGACTACGGCCATCGGCTTCTTAGCGCTGTTGACGACACAAATCCCGGTGCTGCATGACTTCGCCATCTTGGTCGCCACCGGTGTATGTGTCTCATTCCTGGCCAATCTATACCTCTTGCCCACCTTAATTAATTGGTGCCCAGACCCGAGCTTCCCCGCGCGGCCGACACGAGGTCAGTGGCTCGGCCGGGTCGCAGACGCGTCGTTTCGCAGAGCGCCGATGATCATGGCCGGAGGCGTCATACTGCTGATCGGCGCCCTCGTGCTCGATAGCAGGGTCAACGTGGACTTCTTCCTCTCCCGGGTCCTAGACAGCGCCAACTCAACGGCCATCGGGAATGATAAGCTGAAAGAACAGTTCGGTGGCTCCATCCCGGTCGAGGCGACCTACGAGCTGGACTCAGGCACCTTTCGCGATCCCGAAAACCTCAGACGGCTGGCCCAGGTCACTCAGCTCATGAGAGAGAAGACGGGCGGGGTCATCAGTCAATCTGAGACGCTCATGACCATAAAGAGAACCCTCAGTGAGTCAGACAGCTTTCCAAAAAGTCGCGCCGAGGTCTCCCAACTGATGCTCCTCCTAGAGTCGGCTCGGCTCCCGCCTCTGCTCTCAGCCGACGAGAAGAGAGCGCGCTTAGGCGCCGTCATGCCCGATCGAGGGACCAGCGCTTTCTTAGAGTTGAAATCCGACCTGGCAGAGCATGACCTACGCCATCCAGGAGGGCGGACGATCCTTGTGGGATCCATGATGGCGGCCGCCGATGGGTTCGGCTCCGTCGTCAGAGAGTTGATCTCAGGACTCGGGGTGGCCCTCGTCCTCATCATCATCATCATCGGCATTCAATTGAGGAGCGTCCGTGCGGCCGCCGCCAGTCTACTGCCCAACACCATCCCCATCGCCGTAGGGCTCGCGTTCTTCGCTTTGGGCGACCGATATCTCGACATCTTCTCCGCGGTGTTCTTCACGATCGCCCTCGGCATCGCCGTCGACGATACCATTCACCTCCTCGTCAGATATCAGGACGAACTGAAGCGTCATGACACCCCTGAGGAGGCGATGTCCGTCGCCGCTCGCCGCGCAGGGAGCGCCATCGCTGACACATCTTGGATCCTCATGTCGGGCTTCGCTTTGTTGATGTTCTCCGAGTTCCCAGCTAACCGAGTAAGTGGGCTTCTGGCCGCTGGACTCATCGGAGGCGCGCTCATCGCGGATCTGGTCTGGGTGCCGGCAGCAGTGTCAGTGTTCAAGGTGAGAGGGAGAGAGGCATGAGTGGGCAAATACCGGGACCCAAGGGACACTGGCTCTTTGGCTCATTAAAGGCGTTTAGAGCAGACCCGATCTCATTCTTCCTAGACTGTCATGAGCAGTATGGCGACGTCGTCTCAATGCGCCTCGCCAGCACCAAAGCCGTCCTCGTCAGTCACCCAGATGATGTGCAGCGCGTCCTCAAGACCAACCGGACCTCATACTCCAAGCGCACGCGAGGTATCTTGCGCTTACGAGAGATCCTTGGTGAAGGGCTCCTCACTCAAATCGATAAGGATGTCTGGCTCCAACAAAGGCGGCTCGCACAACCGACCTTTCGACCCAAGCGAATCGATGTCTTTGCGGAGCACATCGCTCAGGAGACTCTACAGACGATTCGGTCATGGGGAGAGACCATCGACGCCGCGCCAGAGGTCGCGCACATGACCTTGCGCATCGCAGGTCGTTGCTTCTTCGACGCCGAGACGGAGGAGGCCGCTAAGGTTGGAGACGCCTTCTTGGATGTCACCGCCATCAATCGCGATCGCTTCAGCCAAGCCTTCCCTCTCCCGCTGTGGGTCCCGACCTCGGCGAACCGTCGGTTCGGGCGCTCCATGAGAACGCTTCACGGCATGATCGAGAGATGGATCGAGGAACGAGCGGGCACCGCACATGAGCGACATGATCTCCTCAGCACGCTCATGGCGGCACGCGATGAGGATACCGACGCGGGTATGTCACGTGAGTTCTTACGAGATGAGGCCGTCACGCTCTTAGGTGCTGGTCACGAGACCACAGCCAACGCCCTCGCCTTCATTCTGCAGCATCTGAGCTCAGAACCTGAGGTCTATGCGCGCGTACGAGAAGAGGCCTTGAGCGCCTGGAGCGGCCCCACTCCGACCCTAGAGGACCTCCGAAACCTACCCTACACCACGGCCTGTATCGAAGAGGCCATGCGGCTAAATCCGCCGGGCTGGCTCTTTGGCCGACTGGCCGAAGAGGATGACGTGTTGAGCGGACACACCATCCCCGCGGGCACCCTCGTCATGATGAGCGCGTTCCTCACTCATCGCAGAGCTGATTTTTGGGCCGAGCCACTCGCGTTCAAGCCCGAGCGATTTCTAGACAAGCCGAAGCGACACCCCTTCGCCTATTACCCTTTTAGCGGGGGTCCAAGAAATTGTATTGGGAGCCACTTCGCTATGCTCGAGATGCGAACCGTCATCGCGATGATCGCGCGGCAATTCTCGGGCATCAGTCGCGCGTGCGATACGGAGACAAGCTGGACGCCGCTCGTAACGCTGCAGCCCGCTGACCAGGTGCCTCTGAAGTTGACTCGGGCCTCGGACACGACAGGGTGATCAGGAGCGACGTCCGATCCAAGGGATGAAGGCACCGACGCGCCGACGATAGTCCGAATACTCGTTCGGGAACGCCCCTTCCAAAGCCCGCTCCTCAAGATCAACACGGCGACGAAAGGCCAGAGGCATCGCGACCACCGCGAGCGCCAATGAAACATATGACTGCAGGAGCAGCAGGCTTCCAGCGTAGAGACAGAAGGCGCCCGTGTAACTTGGGTGTCGCACTAGAGAGAATGGGCCGCTCGTTATGAGCCGCTCTGCTTGGTCCGGATCTACGTGCCAGGTAAACGCCGCGCCCAAATGGAGAACCGCCCAGGTTCGAAGACACAGACCGAGCAGCGCGATCCCCGCGCCGATGGAGGTGATTATAGTCCACTCAAAGCAGCCGGGCGACCAATAGAAGACCGCCTCAAGATGGCCTAAGGTCTGTGTAACTTGGATGGTCCACAGAATTTGACGTGCGGTCCCAGCATCCAGATCCGTGCCCTTGTCAAAGGTCGCAAACGCGGGCTGGTAGATTAAGGCGATCACCCCCATAGCGGCTAAGAGATAAAGGTGAGGTCGCGTCAGAGCGATGGGGTCGGCGAAGTAAAAGAGACACCCATAAAAAACCAAGAGCTGGCCTATGACCATCGCCTTGGACTTCATGAAGCCTCCTGAGACACGGCGCCTAAGAGCCGGTCAGGATCTTCGAGGAGCGCCTTAAGCGTGAATCCCATCCGTTGAACATCAAGCCCATCTACGACGTTGTGATCAGCGTTCAAAGTGCACACCATCATGGTGCGAATCCGCATCTCGCCGTCGACGACCACAACCTGCTCTGAGATGTTGGTCGGGAAGAACGCGGTCTGGGTCGTCGGAGTAAAAGAGGTCAGCAAACCACTCCCCTTGTGAGGGAGCGCGGAGACGCCATAGGTCCCGACCTTGGAGATGAGGAACTTAGGGTCGCGACTGAACTTCCCGTGTAGCAGTCTAATCAACCATCGAGGCATCCGAGACACCTTGGCCAGCTGAGTCACCGATGGAAGGTCCTCAAGGGGGGTCGTCTTATAAGAACGGATATTGTCTTGAATCGTGTCCACGCTCATCTGGTCCACGTTACGTAAGACCATAGGGAGCAGGAGCTCCTCGCCGTTGGGCCCCT
>CALELH010000747.1 GCA_937902595.1 uncultured Myxococcales bacterium | reverse complement strand
TGGTGGCTGTCGGTCTCCTCATCTCGGGGGGCCCGTCTCATTGAGGTCCTCGTCAATCTGCCTATCGCGATCCCGCCGGCCGTCATGGGGGTCGCGCTCTTACAGACATTTGGGCGTCGAGGCCTATTTGGTGCGGCTCTAGAAGAGCTCGGCCTCTTGGTTCCATTCAGTGAGAGCGCGGTTCTTCTGGCCCAGGTTGTTGTCTCGGCTCCCTTCTTCGTGCAAGCGGCTGCCAACGCGTTCGCTAAGGTGGATTTGGATCTACTGATCGTCGCTCGTACCCTCGGCGCTTCTCCGGCTGAGGCCTTCTTTCGCGTCGCTGTGCCCGTCGCGTTGCCGGGCTTGATCGTCGGCGCCTCTCTCGCGTGGGCTCGGGCGCTTGGTGAGTTCGGGGCGACCCTCCTATTTGCTGGGAATATGATGGGTGAGACCCAGACGATGCCGCTGGCGATCTTCACCGCGCTGGAGTCCGATGTACGTGTAGCCGTCGTCTTTTCCCTCGTCCTCGTCGCGCTAGGGGCGCTGCTCCTCTTATCCCTCAGATTAGCGCCCACAGCTTGGGGGTGGGCGCGGCGCGCTGGTTGGGGGAGAAACAAATGAGCTGGAGAGTTCAATTCAAGGGGGTCGTCGGGGCATTACAGCTCGACGTTCATCTAGAGGGGACCCACGGGCCCTTGGCGCTCATCGGTCCCAATGGGAGCGGGAAGACAAGCGTCTTGCGAGCCATCGCCGGCGCTGTGCCGCTGATGGAGGGACACATCGAGATAGATGGTGCGGTGCTGTACAGCGCCAAGCAGTCCATCGACGTGCCCAGTGAGGCGAGGGGACTAGGCTATGTGCCTCAGGGCTACGGGCTCTTCCCTCATCTGTCGGTAATCGAGAATGTCGCCTTTGGTCTGTCGACTGGCCCGAAGCGACGGCCTAGGCAACAGCGTATGTCTGCGGCGTTGAAGATTCTGGAAGATTTGGAGTCGGCTCACCTATCTGGCCGAAAACCTCAGCATCTCTCTGGTGGGGAGCGGCAGCGGGTCGCGCTCGCGCGGGCTCTGGTGGTGCAGCCGAACCTCTTACTGCTCGATGAGCCTCTCGCAGCGCTGGACGCGACGGCGAGACGCGCTGTCCGTACCTTCCTCGCGGCGCGTCTGCGGGCCCTTAAGCTTCCGTCTATCGTGGTGACGCACGACGTTCGGGACGTACAAGCCCTCGGCGCCGAGGTGTGTGTTTTGGACGACGGCAAGATCGTTCAGTGCGGGACCCTAGAGACGATTCGTGCCAACCCCTCGACTGAGTTCGCGGCGGAGTTCGTTGGGCCCTCATTATGAGCTGAGAGGCCTCGATTCACTCTCGGTTTCAGGGTGCTTGCTTCAGCATCGTCTGAGTGTAGGCTGACGAGAAGCCGGCGCGCAGGGCGTTGCGTTCTGTCGGTCCTCCGACCACGGAGGCGATGGTGGCGTATCGAGCCCCCTGGAATCGAGCGTAGCTGAGTCGGTAGTTGATGAAGGCGCTCTGGACGCCCCTGCGCTGAGCGCTGGGATAGACGCATCCGGCGATGAGGACGGCCGTCTCTTCAAAGAACTCAACCCCACCGCTCCCGACGATCAGGCCATCTGATTCGATCAGCCAGAGCGTACAGCGGGGATGGCGCGCCAGACGCTCGGTGATGGGGTACATACCGGCGGGCGCCACTTCGTCTGGAAAGAACCCCAGCATTTGGGATTCGATGAAGCCTTTGACGTCCACTTCACGGCTTCCATCGATGGTGCGGAAGCTGAGCCCACGGGGCGACTCGCTCGGTGGGCCGACTTTAAGGCCGTGAACCAAGACCCGCTCATCGTCAGTCCCTGTGAAGTTTTGCTCCTCGAGACGCGGCCTGAGGGTTGGATCTTGAAAGGGCGTAACTTCGATCCTTGGCGACGCGCCTTGAGCCCGGTAAAAGCTCACCAAGCGGTCGACCTCTACTCTGTCTACGGGGCCATGCACGCCGAGCCCCGCTGCGAAGTTTGCCCAGGAACCAGGCACGTCAAGAGACATCCACCCTCCGGATATGGGGGCACCCTCGCCTCCGATCTCGCCCAAGACGACCGCCATACGACGCGCGTCGCGATGGGCGATCTCGGCTGGACGAGGGGTGGACATGTGCTGAC
>CALELH010000746.1 GCA_937902595.1 uncultured Myxococcales bacterium | reverse complement strand
GGGGAAGAGCACCCTGTTTAACGCTATCACCCAGAGCGATGTGCTCACTGAGGACAAGCTCTTCGCGACCCTCGACGTCACGACGCGACGGCTTCGGTTCCCCAAGGATAGGGAGCTTGTCATCACGGACACTGTCGGCTTCATTCGTGACCTGCCGACTGGTCTCGTCGACGCGTTCAAGGCGACGCTCGAGGAGGCCCACAGCGCGGACCTATTGGTGCATGTCGTCGACATCGCCGATCCTCGAATGAAGCAGCAGATCGAGTCGGTTAATCGAATACTAGACGAGATGGAATTGAGTCATAAACCAAAGCTACTCGTCTTCAATAAGACCGACACGCTGGAGTCAGAGATCGCCAACAATATCTGTGGACTCCATCACGCCTTCGGAGTCAGCGCGTTGACTCGGAGCACGCTGCGCCCGGTGCTCGAGGCCATTGAGTCTGCCATCTGGCGAAGCGATCCGAGAAGCACGCTACACTGAACGCTAGATCCATCGCTGAGCCTGGTGCATGCTGAACCCAATTGATGGGGGGAACTCAGCGAATGGGTACAACACACGACGTCTTCAATCAGTCAAAGCCGCTCGTCGATTACAATCTATTCGATGGAGATCAGGCGCTTCGGGAGGCTGTCCAGAGAGAAGGTGGTGCATGGGCCGAGGGCGAACTGAGTGCATTTGGTGCGTTGACCGGATCCGCTGAGGTCTTGGACCTTGGTCGCCTGGCAAATGAGAACCCGCCCGAGTTGAAGGCCTTTGACCGCTATGGCCACCGAGTCAACTACGTTGAATATCACCCAAGCTATCATCGCTTAATGAGTATCAGCATGGCCAACGGCTTGCACAGCCAAGCGTGGACCGATGGTCAGACCGGTAGCTTGGTGGCCCGATGTGCGAAGAACTACATGATGACTCAGGTCGAATCAGGGCATGGCTGTCCAATCACGATGACCTTCGCCGCTGTCCCGACCCTGAGATGCACGCCTGAGCGCGCGTCCATCTGGGAGCCTCGGGTTACCTCCAGACAATACGATGAGAGGAACCTTCCCGGCGCGGAGAAGTCTGCGTGTACCGTCGGGATGGCGATGACTGAAAAACAGGGTGGGTCCGATGTGCGTGCGAACACGACTCGGGCGTTTGAGCAGGCCGACGGAAGTTTCCGACTCGTCGGTCATAAGTGGTTCTGTTCAGCCCCGATGTCGGACATCTTCCTGACCCTAGCCCACGATGACGCGGGCCTCTCCTGCTTCCTGGTTCCACGATGGACACCAGATGGAGCGCCGAACCACATGGACCTCCAACGTCTCAAGAGTAAGCTGGGAAACCACTCCAACGCATCGAGCGAGATTGAATATAACCAGGCATACGCCGAGCGTGTTGGTGCACCAGGGCGCGGCGTACGAACGATCCTAGAGATGGTCACGCACACACGTTTGGATTGCGTCGTGGCGAGCTCAGCTCTCATGAGGCAGTGCCTCTCTCAAGCGATCAATCATGGGGCTCAGAGGCATGCGTTCGGAAAGAGATTGGTTGAGCATGGGCTGATGCAGAACGTTCTGGCCGACATGGCGGTAGAGGTCGAAGCGGCCACGATGCTCAGCTTTCGTCTCGCGCGGGCCTATGAAGAGGGCAGAGCCGATCAAGACCAGGCAGGGTTTGCTCGAATCGCCACCGCCATCGGTAAGTACTGGATCTGCAAACGGGCGCCCGCCATCGCCTATGAGGCGATGGAGTGTTTTGGCGGGAACGGGTATGTGGAAGACCACCCCATGGCTCGCCTGTACCGTGAGGCCCCCCTCAACTCGATTTGGGAGGGGTCGGGCAACGTGATCTGTCTCGATGTGTTACGGGCGATGCAGCGTGAGCCTGCGGCCTACGCTACGCTCCAGTCTGAACTGGAGACTACGGTGGGTGCCGATAGACGATATGACACCTTGCTGTCGCGGATTAAGGAGACAATGTCTAAGACCGACAGTCTACAGATTCACGCGCGCCGACTCGTCGAAGATCTCGCCCTCGCACTTCAGGCCTCCTTATTGCTCCGTCATGGTGAGCCTGGGGTGGCAGAGGCGTTCATGACGACGCGCTTGAGCTCAGATCGCCGTGCCTGCTTTGGTGTTCTTCCAAGTACTGTAGACGTGGCCGCGCTCGTCACGAGGACGACGCCCAACCAATGATTGACTCTACCCAAGAGCTGGCGGCCGTCTGGGTCGATGGTGTCCTCGATGGTGGCGTGCCAGGTGACGATCCAGGGCTGCTACTGGGGATGACGGTCTTCGAGACTCTGCGAACGTACGATGGCGTCCCTTTTCGACTCGAACCTCATCTCGATCGTCTCTGTGCATCTGCCATGGCGCTAGGTATCTCTGCGCCCACGCGACAAGAGATCATGGAGGAGCTGCTCGCTGTTTGTTGCGATGACGTCTCTTTGCGCTACACGCTTACCGGGGGCGGTCATAGAGTCTTGCAGCGGGTTCCCATCGAGAGCGGTTATGTCGGGCAGGCGATGAGGGTAGGGTCCATGACGTGGATCAACCCCATCTCGTTGCCGGGAGCGGTCAAACATGGGTGCCGGGCTGCGTGGATCATCGCTGCGAATCAGCGAGGAGTCGACGAGGTGCTGCTCGTTGACGAGGATGGACATATTCTTGAGGCGAATCGTTCGAACGTCTTCGCCGTGGTCGATGGTCAGCTTTGGACGCCGCCCTTAGACGGTCGCCAGCTCGCGGGTGTGACTCGCGAGGCGCTTCTTGACGCCGCCGCCCACATGGCGGTCTCCGTACGTGAGGAGCCGTTGCCGCTGAACACTGACTTCGACGAACTCTACCTGGCCTCGACGCTCAAGGAGCTGGCTCCCGTCGTCGAGTTAAATGGACGCTCTCTATCGAATGGTGGCCCCGTAGGCCGTCGGCTTCATCAGTCATTTAGAGAGCTGGTCGCTCGAGAGACAGGCGCGACTCAGCGGTAGCTGCTCGGGTCGAGCTCTGCCTTGGACAGCCAGCGGTACGCCTGCTGACGATGAACGCCCAGGGCCTGGGCGACCTGAGACACGTTCCCCTTATACACGGTGAGTAGACGTTCCAACTCTTGTGGATCGGGAGGGCCTCCGGTGGTCTCCATAGACCGCGATGGAGGTGAGATTCGCTCAGGTAAATGGCTGGGGTGAATGCTGCCGAGTTGCTCCGCGAACAGGCTCACATATTGAGAGAGGTTCTTCAGCTCGCGCACGTTCTCTGGCCAGGTATACATCAACAGTCTCTCCGCGACTGTGATCCCGAAAGGGACGCCATCCACGAACTCATCGAATAGAGACAAGATCTCATCTCGTCGCTCTCTCAGAGGCGGAATACGGAGCGTGATACCGCGGAGTCGGGCGAGGAGGTCTGTGCGGAACGTGCCCGCTTCACAGGCCGCATCCAGATCTGTATGCGTGGCGGCGACCAGTCGGACGTTTACCTCCATATCGCGATCTGCACCAACCGGTCGGATACACCCTGTCTCACAGGCTCTCAACAGCGCGGGCTGTTGGTCCGACGGTAACTCCGCGATCTCATCGAGAAAGAGTGTGCCGCCATCGGCGGAGGCGAAGAGGCCTCCACGCTCGCCTTGTGCACCTGAATAGGCGCCCTTAACGTGACCGAACAGCTCGCTGCCGAGTAGCTCGCTGCTCAGCGCTCCACAGTTCAGCGAGACCAGGCGGCCAGACCGATTACTTTTCTCGTGAATCCTCTCTGCCATGCGTTCTTTGCCGGCGCCGGTCGGACCATAGATTAGGATCGGTAGAGATGCGCGGGCTGCTCGATCGGCGACCCCCTCCACCAGGGCGCGCGCCAGACTCATTCCGGGCTTGAGCAAGGGGAACGGCGATCCAGGCGACAGGGCACCGGATACATATACAAAGATGCTGCGGCCCACCCGAACGACCGAGCCGTTTCCAAGGCGCATCTCGTTGACTCGGCTACCATCGACGAAGCTTCCATTGCTGCTGTCTAGGTCTTTGAGTACGTGTGCTTGAGTCCTGCGGTCAAAGCTGATCATGGCGTGGCGTCGACTCGTCTCGCCATCATCCAGTTTCAGTCCGCCCTGCCCTGGGTCACGCCCGAGGACGACATCTCGCTCGCTCATGGCGATCGTCTTCGATGCGGCCACAGGGTAGACCTGGCGTAGTAGACGCACAGCGCTTATCGCGCCCATCTCGCCTGTCGCCAGTGGTGGCATGGTGTTTCGCTCGTTCACGGGAGTGACTTTACCACAAGCTCGCCGGAGTAGGGACTCTCAGAATCGCGATCATCACAGACCCGTCTCGGGCGGATCTAGCGAGTGGTGTATGTTCCCTGGCGTTCATGGCAGACGTGGTCTAAAACTAGGGGCCGAGAGTTCTCATTATAGGGGGCAGCTTGGCGTGAATTCGCCGCCCATCTTTTGATGAGTCAGCCTGGGGAAGCCTTGATGGCAGATGATCCGATTGAGCAGGACGGAAACCTAGAGGACCCGCGAGGCGGTCAGGCTCCATTGGGTGGTCAGATGGGCCGGATCGCTGCGCTCGGGGGGCTTGCGTTCTTCATCTTCGCGAGCTACGCCATCGCGAGACCTGCCTTGAAGTCTCTCTTGATCACTCATTATACAGCGGACGCCCTCCCAATCGCCTGGCTGGGCATGGCCGTCGCGGTCACTGGGACGGTGATGGTCTATGGTCGCTTCGCGGCGACCATAGAGCTCACGCGACTGTACAGATATGTAGTCGTCGTGTGTTGTGTCACGTTGTGCCTAGCGATGCTTTTGTATCAATCTGGTGTGACCTGGGCGGTGTTCTTACTGTTCATTTGGAAGGACGTGTACATCGTCGTCCTCGCGGAGATGTTCTGGAGCATCGCGAACAGCCTCTTCGCCCTCAAGACAGCCAAGTGGATCTATGGAATCTTCTGCGCCATGGGGTCCCTCGGCGGTATGTCGGCGAACTTTGCCATCGGGCCGCTCGCCCATGAACTCGGCACCGCGCACGCCCCCTGGCTGATCATTCCCATACTTTTGTTGAGCGCAGGGGTCGTCTTCTCACTCCCCAAGGTGAGTCCTGCGCAGGAGGAGAGCCGCCCTCAGGTCGATTACACGGCGGGGCTGCGCCTGGTGCGCGACAATCGCTACTTGCTCTGTCTCTTAGGGATCATCGCGTTTATTCAGATCGCCATTAACCTCGTCGATTACCAGTGTAGCGCCCTCGTGGAGTCCAACTTCGCGGGTGCAGATGAGCGGACCGAAGTTTTTGGCCAAATCTATGGGGCCATCGACATCGCCGCCCTCGTGATGCAACTGTCCGCGGGACTCATCATTACGGCCATAGGGGTCAGCGGTACACTCGTCGGTGTGCCCCTCATATTAGCGCTGTGTCTCATCGGTTTTCTGGTCGCCCCTACCTTCGGGGTTATGGCGGTCGCGATGGTCGCCGGTAAGTCCATGGACTATTCAATCTTCCGAGCGGCCAAAGAGATGCTCTATTTGCCGCTGTCTCAGGCGGAGAGAACCCAAGGCAAGGCCGTCATTGACATGATGACGTATCGAGTCGCCAAGGGGATCGCGTCGGTCGCCATCTTGGGATTCGCCGCTTGGTCTGCGCCCATCGAGGCGTTAGCCGTCGTCGCGTTGGTCGCCGTGCTCGGCTGGTTGGCGTTGACTCGAATTCTTATCCCTCTGTATCGGGACGCCAATGGTACGCATCATTAAACATGGCGATGATGGACGGTGATGTGGACGGTCTCACCGCGAATGAAATAGACTCAGGTGCCGATTCAAACGGAGCGAAGTCGCTGGAGGCAAGACGCGGGTGATGAAGATCTTATTGGTTCAGGTGCGGGCGAGTGATGACATCATGCTCGAGCATGAGGTGGCCTGCATTGAGCGAAAGTTGAGTCCACGGTCTTGTACTTTGGTGCATCACAACGCGGTCGTGACGCCTGCTGACCCTGCTTGGCTTGATGGTGTCGACGCGATGATCATCGGGGGCTCCGGTGATTTTAGCGTTCATCATCCACGGAGTCTGCCTTGGGTGACGCCTCTTAGACATGTCCTGGAAGAGGCCCTTAAGCGGAATATGCCCGGCTTTGGAGTCTGCTTTGGACATCAAGTGCTCGGTCAGCATTTGGGATCCCAGGTCATCACGGATCCGGACGCGTCTGAGCTTGGGACCGTAGATGTCAGCCTGACTGACGCGGGCCGTGCGTCTCCACTGTATGCGGGGTTTAACGATGTCATCCGTGTGCACAGCGGTCACTCTGACCGGGTACAGACCGTCCCTGAGGGTGTTGAGCTTTTGGCTGAGAATGGGCGGTGCGAGACTCAATCATTTCGAGTCCGTGGTACCCAGTTTTATTCGGTCCAATTTCATCCCGACATGACCGGCGCTGAGGCACGGTATCGGTATCTGGCCTACCGAGAGGGCTTCGCTGACCGTATAGACGGTGAGGCGCGTAAGGCTGCTGAGCGCTTCATTGAAGGCGATGACGAGAGCACGGAGCTCTTAGGCCGCTTTGTTGACATATTAGCGTCACCTTAGGCAGCGCCTTGAGCCTTCAATAGGTATAGACTCAAGATCGCTAGCGTCTTTCCATCGACGATGGAGCCATCGAGTAGCGCGCTTCGCGCGTCTCTCACAGGAAGCCTCTCCACCAAAATGTCCTCATCAGCCATCAGGTCCTGGCCGACAAAAGTGAGGCCCCTCGCAATGTAGGCGTGCATCACCTCAGTGGATCCTCCTGGTAGGGCGAAGAAGGTGTGTAGATGTTCGATCGTGTCTGCTCGATAGCCTGTCTCTTCTTGAAGCTCTCGGCCCGCACACAGCGCCGGGTCTTCGCCTGGTTCCAGCGTCCCGGCTGGCAGCTCGAAGAGCCGCTGGCCGATTTGCCAGCGGAGATTGCGGATCATAACGATGTGGTCATCCTGATCGACGGCGAGAATCACGACGGAGCCAGGATGTACAATGACCCCCCGCCTCTCGACTTCGCCCGTGCTCAGGACGAGGTCACAGACTCTGAGGTCGAACCGTCGTTCACTGTAGACCGTCTCGCCGGTCGGTGGTTTCGCCTCCAGCGGATCCGTCATCGTGAGGCGAGGCCTAATTCGATGAGATCTGCGAGATATCGCGATGAGGTGTTGAGGGTCATCGCCGGCTCACCTTCAATGTCTCCCGCGAGTGGCGGCGCGACCTCGACGAGATCACCACCGATCAAGGGGAAGTGAGCGCCCAGACCGCGAGTGAGAGCGCTGACCAAATCCGGTGTGAGGCCGCCGGGCTCGGGGGTGCCGGTAGCGGCCGCGAAGCTTGGGTCGGTTCCATCTATATCGTTGCTCACGTACAGAGCGTCCACCCCAAGTCGATCAAACCGCTCAGCGATCTCGTTGATTAGATCGTCTACAGGCCTCTCGTTTGCTTCGTCGGCCCAGTACTGCCTGACGCCGAGTGAAGATTCCCAGTGTGCACGAGTTCGCCCGCTGGTCCGGATGCCAACTTGGATCAAGCGGCCGTCCCGCTCGAGGAGCTCGTTGGCGTGGTAGGCCCAGGTTGCGAAGCAGTAGCGCACGCCTAACCGCTCCGCCAAGAGGTCCGTATGTGCATCAAAGTGGAGCAACCCGATCCGGCGCCCCTGCGTCTTCTCCCAGTGGTCGAAGGCTGCCTTGAACGCTGGCCAGCCGACGCTGTGGTCGCCGCCGATCACGACCGGGACAAGATTTGGGTTCTCTCTATATCCGTAGGACAAGGCCGCTTCGCAGATGTTGAGCGGGCTCACTGGACGACCTCTCGAGACGTCTCCATAGAAGACCTGAGCTGTCGCGTCTCTCTGCTCCTGAGTCAGCAGCTCGTCGTAGAGATAATGGGGGACGGTGTACACATCTCCCAGGTCGACGACGTGCTCTCGCCAAATGGGATGTGCTGCTTGATTCAGCAGATGCTCGCGAATGGCTCCGGGC
>CALELH010000745.1 GCA_937902595.1 uncultured Myxococcales bacterium | reverse complement strand
GGATCGAGCAGCTGACCGTCAGCATCAACGTCTGGAATGAACACTCTCGAATCGACGACGTGCGTGTCTGCGGCTGCGCTCGTCAACCAAACCACCGTCGATCCCGGATGCAATGTCTCTAGGCGCTGGCGAATACGGCCAGGATAATCTGCGCTGAGCTTATTGGTCTCCTTGCTCAAGGCGGGGGCACCTCCCCAGCCCGCTAGGAGGATGTACGGACTTCCGGTCTGTACACTGTCCAGGGCGATTACGCGCACTGTGTCGTCTAGTTTGCTGGGAATGTTCTCGTCTCGTACGAACGGCCAGCGACGGGCTCTCCATCTGTCTAATGGAGTCTCATCTGCCTTGACGCCATCGGAGTCCGCCTGCTCATCGGAGTTGGTTTCCCCACCGAACTTCGCCCGACGGATCGGCAATTGTGCGAAGGCCTGTCGTAGGTTGACCATTTTTCTCATTTGCGTTGCTCGACGAATCGCGGCGTCCGTTCGCCTGACAAAGTCACCCCACCAAGCCGAGTGTATGCCCGATGCCATCGGTAACTCCATCAACCCGTCTAGCCCTTGGAGGGGATGCTGTGACTCATCTTCCAAAGGATCTTGAACGGTCCTTCGCCAGCTCGGTCCGCTCAATCCAACCGCGTCCGGTCCTGAGCGATTACCGGTCGTGTGCACAACAAAGGCGCGCTGAGGGAGTCCGAGACGATCGCTGAGCTGTCGGGTCAATAGGTCGAGTCGACCCCTGTCCAGGGCATACAGATCAAGGGACAACAAAACGATGACGAGCTCATCTCTAGTAAAAATAACCACTCGACCCTGAGGAGGGTTGTCATCTTCAACGCCCAGGGCTGGGCGGTCTAGGTCCGGACCCCCAAGCCAAACCGCGTTAAACAGGCCGTCTCCATCTAGGTCATCGAAGGCGTCTGCGCAGGGCTCTGTGGGCTTGGGGACATCCAATCGTCCATCAAAATACCCGACCCTATTATTGGGGCAATCTGGAGAAGCTCGGTCATGCCACAGCTCGAAGTGCTCGGGGACAAGGTCAAAACCCGCGACTCCAGCTCGAGTCGCCCCGTCCATAACGATGGGAACGATCGAGCCTTGAGATGTGTCAACACAGCGACCATCATCGCTACACCACATGGGGCTCCTGCAGTCTGCATCGCTCATGCAGTCCGAATCGTGCATCGGCGCCGCGCTCACTCCATCTTCGCCTAGGGCCTCGGAGCCCATGTCAGCTGTTCGGCTGAGGTCTTGGTCAGCTCTGGGCGCGCCGAGATCCTCAAAGTTTGAGATGTCGCCAGCCGGGATGGGCGAACAGGCGGCCAGAACCCCCACGCAGATGTGGATCAATAGGAGTTGAAGTTTCTTATCAGTCACCAAGGTCTTCTCGTCATCCAAGCCACTGCGACGCGCGATCGTCGCTACCAAAGGTTCACAGCCTCGGAGCGAAAAATACGCACATAGCAGTAAATGTCATACATCACCCTACATCAGATGGGCAGATAACGCGAAATTAGGGTTGGTCGCTAACGAGAAGACGCCCAATGGCGTACTGAATCGACGAGCCTGTGCGCAGCGTCGTCAACGGGTAGGAGCGCACGAGGTTCAATGGTCACCTTGAATTGATATCGAATGGATTCGAGTGGCCTACGAGTCTCTAATATTACCGGGATCTCACGCTCGAAGGCCCCGCGCTCGCCCCCCGTCCACTGGAGCTCGACTGTCGGGTGTTTTCCCTTCAGCCATACATCTATCCGAGCGTCATTCCCCGGACCAAAGCGAGCGGTGCGGGCGATGTTAATCGCCGTCTTGAGATCCAAGGCGTGGCTCTGACTTCGAGTTGTAGCCAGAGCGACGACCACGACGAGCGCGCAGAGGATCAAGAGCACGATCCTCGAGGCGACGCTCATTTCTTTCCGGTCTTTGACTTGATGAGTGAATCAAGTCCGGCCTTGTCTCCATCCGTGAGCTTCTCTTGAGGGGGCGCCGTATTTGAGTTCGTGGCGCTCGTTCCAATTCGAGTAGGTATTTGATCAGGCGCCGCCTTGGAATCATCGCCTTTCTTGGATGCCTCTTTCGCTGGCGTATCCAAGAGTCCAACGAGATGATTGAAGGGGGTGTCACCTCCGATTCGTACAAAGAAGAGTAGGGCGAAGAGCAGGCATAGCCCGCCTCCCACTATCATCCCCTTAAACGCCTCCCCGCCATCGCGTCGTCGACGCGGTGGCGTGCTCTCACCTTTTCTCTTCTTCTTACGGCGATCCTTCTTGGGCTTACGTGCCATGTCTACTCTTTCGCTCCAGAGCCTTGTTCGTCCTTGATGATAATAAATTCAACGCGTCGATTCTTACTCCAGGCGCTGCGCGTCTCAGCGGAGTCGATCGGGCGCGTCTCACCGTACCCCTTACTCCTAAGTCGTTCACCCGAGATTCCACCCGTCTCGATCAGATAGGTCTTCACTGCCTCGGCCCGGCGGTCCGATAGATCGAGGTTATAAGTGTCATCTCCACGACTGTCCGTATGTCCCTGAACCTCTAGATTCCTGACGGCCTTAAACTGCTTTAGTGTGGCCGCGACTGCGTCCAATATGGGGTAACTCCCCTTCTTGATGACGGCCTTATCAGTCTCGAAATAGACCTTCTCATTGATCTCGATCTTGTCTCGCGTGACGACCACCTTGGCCTCGGGACAACCATCTTCATCGTCTACACCATCCGCGTTCTCAGCCTGGTCGGGACAGCGATCCTTATCGTCGGGCACACCATCCTTGTCGTTGTCCTTATCAGGGCACCCGTCATCATCCTCAAAGCCGTCGATGTCTTCGGGGACGATAGGGCATTTGTCCCGTAGATCGGGTACACCATCGGCGTCGTTGTCCAGCTCGGGGCATCCATCCTCATCGCGAAAATCATCTAGATCTTCGGGCTCATTAGGACAGCGATCCTTCACATCTGGGAGCCCATCCTTGTCTCGATCGCGATCGCCTTCTGGACACCCATCATCATCTTCATATTGATTAACGTCCTCTGGCACATCTGGACATTGGTCGATCATGTCTGGGATCTGATCCCGATCATTGTCAGGGTCTGGACAGCCATCGCTGTCCTCATATTGATCGAAGTCCTCCGGCTGTGATGGACATCGATCCTCGTCATCCGTCAGCCCATCCCGGTCTCGATCTCCGTCGGTAGGCTCGAATACGATGCCAGCGAAACCTCGGATGTCCGGGTCACCATAGTGAGACAAGATCCCGCGGGAGACCCCCATGGTGAAGAATGAGTTTCCGAGTAGAAAGAACTTCACGCCCAGGAGCACCTCTAGAGGCATAGCGCGCGCGGCCTCAGAGATGAGCGGTACAGACCCAAACACCTCGAGTACGAGATCCGTGCGCTCCGGGAGCACAGACCAACCAAGACCCAATCCATAGTTCCCACTGTTACCAAAGCGAACCGGATCCGTGCGTGGGAGGGATGAGGGCATGCTGGAACGACCGTCCGTGACCACCGCTGCATCGAGAGCCCGGGTCTCACGAATCGTAGCGCCCAGGTTCATGGACATTACAAAGGCGCCGCCCATCTTCCAATCCAAGATGAGCGACGGAATAATCACCGGCGTCTGCCCATGACTAACGAACGCGTTCTCTTGGCCAACACCAAAGCCAATGGACGTAGCGAGAGCGAGACCCAACGGATATTTCTCTCCGTCAAGGAGCCGAAGTTTGAGATGAACCTCAACGTCTCCAATGCCGTCGCCTGCGACAAGGGGCTCATCCCCCGGACCATCGCCGTCAGCCCTTACGATCGACACAGGTAAGGTGCCGCCTACTTGCAGGATGTTGAAGAATCCGAGGGTCAACAGGAAGTTCCCTGTGACGAGGTGCTCAACGAGGGTCTCTTGCTCTCCGCCAATCTGCTGCTTGAGAGGCCGCCAGGCGTAGTTCATGTAGAGGCCTAGACTCGGCTCGAAGGTCCCCAATACACGGGATCGCTCGATGGTCACGAGACTTCGAGCGTCCATCGCCGGACGGAAGTTCTGGATATTGAGATCGAAAGGCTCCGCCGCGAAGACATTCGCTGAGGAGCTCAGCACCAAGACGAGCACCAGTCCAATGGAACGCATTAATCCCCCTCCCTTAGACTCGCTTAACGACCACTGGACTCTTCGAGATCACGAACTAAATTCATCACCGTGTCTCTCTGACTCGGGTTCGTCTCTTTCTCGGCCCAGGTGCGGCAAATCTTGATCGCCCCTCGGTAATTCCTCTGCTTCCTTAGAACCGGACAGAGAAATTGATAAGCGCTCTTCTTGCGAGGGTTTATACGAATCGCCTGTCGATAGAGCGACTCCACCCGACGCAACACCTCTGGGGTCTTCTTCCCAACCTTGTAGTACAGCTTTTTCGCCTGCTGAATACACGTCGCGTAGCTCTTGCAGCCGCCTTGGGTAGATTTCGCCGGAGCCTTCTTCGGTTTTGGGCGCTTCTTCGGCTTAAGGCGCCGCACCTTCTTGGGCCTGAGTCGCTTTGTACTGGAGGACACCTTGACTTCACCGCCTCTCCGCTCGGCCTCGTCAATCTCCTCGCTCAGCGCAGCTGCAGCCGTAGTTCCGAATCGATACTGACCCATGGCCGTGGCCGCCTTTCGGGCATCGGAAAAGAGATTCTTAGCCATCGCCGCTCGAGCTGTCTTCTCTAGGTCCTTCAAGACGCTCTTCTCTATCTTGGGCCTCAGGCTCGCCACTTGCTCCGCATAAAAGCTCTCTGAGTCAAAACCGTTCGAGAGCTTCAGGGCATCAGACCAACGGCGCTCTTCGACGGCGACCTTAACCTTCCGAGCCGTGGCATGATTGCGTTCTTCTTCGCCAACCTTGATCAGCCCAGCTTTCGCCACAGGCTGATCGGGGCTCATAGCGAGGATCCTCTGATAGATGCTTCTGGCTGCTCCCCAATTCGTACCGTCCTGCTGGTTTCTCGCTTCAACCAAAAGTTGAGCCTCAACCTGAGCTTCTCGCTGCGGCGTCTCGGGGATGGGTTCGACGATGTTCGGTTTGGTGTCACTCTGCTCAGCCGCACCCACAGCGCTTTGACTAGAGGTGGCATCTACGCCGCCCTGCGGCGCCATGCTGACGGTGACTACATAGGCTGCGAGGGCGATGAAGAGCAGAACGACCGCGACGGCGAGCGCACGCATAGCGCCATCATTTGGCGGCAAGATCACATCATCGATATCAGCGACGCTGAACCGATAGTCATCTCCTGGAGCCGAGAAGCGAAATTTCACGTGCCCCATCTCGAGAATATCGCCGTTGACCAAGCTCGCCGATGACAGCGCTTGCCCATTGACGATGACGCCGTTGGCGGAGGCCATGTCAATGACAGTGAATTGACCATCACGCCAGATGATCTTGGCATGATTTCTCGAGATCGAGCGATGATTCACAACCAGCTCGTTTCCATCGGACTCCGTACGCCCCAGTTGGTTTTCTCGAAGCGTAAGTGGGTATTCCTGCCCAGCGAGATTACTTGATACGACGATTAATCGCGCCTGGGCTGCGTCATCTAATGGCGCCGAGATGTCTTCACTCAAGATCGACGTGACGACCGTCTCCATA
The DNA here is from genome assembly GCA_937902595.1 of uncultured Myxococcales bacterium. Classification (GTDB taxonomy): domain Bacteria; phylum Myxococcota_A; class Bradymonadia; order UBA7976; family UBA1532; genus UBA1532. The sequence goes on along the minus strand of CALELH010000745.1, from coordinate 15,427 downwards.
ATGCCGGCGGCCGCGCGCTCTTCAGCCTCCAAAGCGAGAAAGTAGTCCCCTATCTGAACGGTGTCGTCAGGCCGGAGAGAGCATTGCCCTGCGATCCGCTCGCCGTTTACACGAACACCATTATAGCTGTGGAGATCCTCGATAATGACAGGGGAGACGTCATCGGTACCCGTACGGGTCAGCCGAGCGTGCCTGCGGGAGACGTTGCGCTCAGTCAGACGAATGGTGTTGCCTTCTTGACGACCGACCGTGATTTCATCACGAATCAGGGGCACAACATGTGTTGTGCCCTCACCATCTTCAATGACGAGCCGCAGCATGAATTCCCTTCTATCGTCTAAAACGCGCGTCGCGCTCCGCGCCTCCAAGTATCACACCCGCGCTCGGGCTTCAAAAGACCTCACAGATCTAAGGGCCCATTTGGGTAATGAGACCTCTATAAGACGACCTCCGACAAGCGCATGATGTGTATCTTACGGCGCCTTAATCCATCCAGCCAAGGACCGAGCGCGTCCAATATCGCGGGCGTCGGAGAGACGACCACCACAGCGTCTCCCTCAAGAACGAGGGCGACCTCGACGGCTCTGAGCTTCGCGTCTACGCCCGTCGTCCCTTCGATCCGATGGGTACGGCTCACCGAACGAACACCGAGTGATTGAGCAGCTTCCCCAGCGGTCGACGCTTCATCAGCGCGCTGGTCGAGGAAAAAGTGCCCTCGCCGAGCCAATACATTCAGCACAGCCTTCATGTGTGGACGTGAACGAGTGAAACGTCCGCCCATGTGACCGTCAGCGCCGATCGCTCCCGGAACCTGATCCAATAATTGTGCGGTCTGCTCCTCAACCTTGGATGGGCTCATATCGACGTTGAGAAATTGGCCTCCGTCCGCCGCTTTTGTCGTGGACTCCAAGGGTAAATGGGCGATCACCTCACGCCCCATCTTGGTCAGGCGACCGGCAACTTGGTCCGCGTGCCGACTGTTGGCGGCGATGGCATAGGTCACGTCCTCATCCAGCTTAACCAGTCGGTCGAGCACCCCAGGCTCTACGCCAACGTCCGCGACCACGACGCTCAGTCGAGGTCCCTGCGGGTATGCCCTCACAACCAAGACCGGATGGCCTTGCCGAGCGACCGCTCGATGAAGCGCGCGTTGCTCTCGGTCCCCCCCCTTGGGTACGACAAATTGATAACCTTCGTTGGTGATCGTCTGCTCAAGGGCCGTGAAGACGCGCTCGCACGGATGCGATTGCGGACAGGTAAAGCTGACCAGCGGTAGGGAGGCGTCGGGCGCTCTTCCTTGACCAAGGAGACGATAGGAGCCTCGCTCTAAACCAGAGCGTCGCACGCCAACGGCGTCCAATGTCTGCTCAACGATTTGATGCACCTTGGGTATCGAGAGCACCTTAAGCGGCCCCTGTGCGGGCTTCTCAGCGACCACCGGAGGCTCAATCTGAGCGGGAGGCGGCTCCGCCGTCGGCGCCGTGAGTCGCTGACCGACCAACGCTAGAACTGCTCCGATGATGGCTGCGAGCAGCCATCCACCGAATCGGAGTAAAGTCATCCTCTAAGTCCTCTTTAATACGGAGAATTAGACTTGGCTGATTTGAACATCGATGGACAAAAAGATCCAAGTCATCGCGCACGCTTAAACCAAACCGTGGGATCTATAGGCCGGCGCTTCACTCGAAACTCGTAATACAACTGGGGCCCGCGCAGAGAACCCGTGTCCCCCACTTGCCCCAGAATCGCCCCTTGCTCGACCGCCTGACCGGACCTCGCAGACAAGACAGAGAGGTGAGCGTAGAGGGAGTGATGCTGAGCGCCATGGTCAATAATCACCAGATTACCGTAGCCGGTGTACCACCCTGCAAAGACGACCTTACCCGGAAACACCGCGCGCACCGGCGCCCCATGAGGCGCGCTCATTATCCAACCATTTGAGAATGTCTCCGTGCCGAGTTCCTCATCAACATTGGTACCAAAAGGTACACTCAGCTTGCCGATGGTCGGCCAAGTCAATCGACCCTGAGCTTCGAGGATCTCCTCGCTACTGTCCGAGTCGGGCAACGGCACCTTTCCCCTGATCCGATCGCGCCTTTTCAGGACGTCTTTCAGAACGCGTCGACGCTGCTTAAGTTCACGCAGCACCTCAGAGCGCAAGGATCTGTCACGCTCAAGCTCTCCTCTCTGACTCGCCAGAGAACGTGAGAGCCTCGCGACATCCAAGACAGCTGAAGTTCGCGTCACCTCCAAGCGCTCTAGAGACGCTTGGTCCGCGCGCATATTCTTCAGCAAGGTGAGATCGGCGCGTAGGATAGAGCGGACATATTCTTTTCGGCGTATCCAGGCATTGGGGGACTCTGCGCTCAGGAGTAGTCGTCTCCAAACAGCCTCATCGAGTCGTAGATCAGCTCTAGCTCGAAGCCGCTTCTTAAGACGCCCCTTCATCACCTCTACTCGACCTCGAACAACCTCTATCTCCTCCCGTGTCTCCTCGACGGTCCGCTGACGATCTACGTACTGCAGTCTAGCTCGCTCCTCATCGCCAGCCACACCAACGATCCGACGATCGAGGGTGTCCAAGGCCTCGAGCACTGCCGTCTCCTTCTTGAAGAGCTCACGCACACGCACAGCCGTATCCTGAGGATCAGCCTGTGCGGTCGTCGTGGCGAGCATCACCAGGAGCGCTATCGCCCAGAGAGGTCCCTTACTCACGATCACCCTTGAGGAATCGACCTGTCGCGAGGTGACTCGCGAATACGCCAACAGCCGCTGCCCCGAGCACGATGCTTACCATCACGCTGGTCGTAAGGAAGGTGAGATGGGGTAGACCTAGTGTTGAGTCACCCAGAACGCTCGCGGTCGGCAATAGACGTATCCCTGACCAGGTGAGCGCCAACGCGATGATGGCGCTCGCGATCCCCTGAAAAGCCCCCTCGAGGTAGAAAGGCACCCGAACGAAAGTGTTGGTAGCGCCGACGAGGGACATCACCTCAATCTCTTCACGCCGGGCGTACAGGGTTAATCTAACGGTGTTAGTGATGATGAATATGACCGCAAAGAGGACGAGAAGCCCCACCACAAACCCACCCAACCGGATGAGCTCGCGCGCTCCTTGAATGCGCGCCATCATCTCCTGCCCAAAGTCGATCTTTTGTACCCTAGTGAGCGCCGGTATCGTTCTTAACCTTCGGGCCACGGCCTCCCGAACTCCCTCACTCCTGTGCTCTGGCATCAGAGTAACCTCGAGGGTCGCAGGCAAGACCGTCTCGTCGATCCCCTCTAGAAGGTCGCCATCGGCGGCGAGAGCACTGCGCAGGTCCTTCAAGGCGTCCGCCCGTGAGCGATACAGAACTGAAGACACTTCATCCCATGAGCGAATCTGGGATGCTGTCGCGGCACCCGCCTGCTGGCCGACGTCGTCCTTAAGGAACGCGACAACACCGAGGCCTCGGCCCCAACGCTCCGTCAATTGATCGATATTCGAGGTCAAGGTAAGCAGCGTGCACAAGACCATTAACGACATACTAATCGTGCTGATGGCGACGAGCTGCACCACTGGAGATCCGACGATGCTGCCGAAGGCCTGAGCGAAAAAATATCGGATATGACGAATGTTCATCCCGTGTCTGTCTTTATTCGCCCGTGTTCCAAGGTAATGACACGCTTGTGGAAGGTCTCGGTCAACTTCAGATCGTGGGTCGCCACCAGAATCGTCGTCCCTCGCGCATTCACGCTCTCGAGTAACCGCATGATCTCCATGGAGAGCGCCGGATCGAGATTCCCTGTCGGCTCATCGGCCAGGAGCACAAGCGGCTCTCCGACGAGCGCTCGTGCGATGGCCACGCGTTGCTGTTCACCACCGGAGAGCCTGAGGGGTAGCGCCTTACTCTTGTGCTCAAGACCCACCTGTCTCAACACCGCGCGGACTCTCTCAGCAATCTCTCGACGGGGCCTACCCAGAACCTCAAGGGTGAAGGCCACGTTCTCGTAGACTGTCCGCCGGCTCAGGAGCTTGAAGTCCTGAAAAATGACCCCGATGTTGCGACGTAAGATAGGGACGCTCGCGTCAGTGAGCCTGCTAATGCTGTGCCCGGCGACCATGACCTGACCCTCGGTCGGCTTCTCCGCAGCAAAGAGCAGCCGCATCAACGTGCTCTTACCTGCTCCGGAATGTCCCGTCAGAAACGCGAAGCCCCCTTTTTCGATGCGCAAAGACACATCGTTGAGCGCGCAGGCGTCCCGCGTATAGCGCTTAGTGACATGGAAGAGACGGATCATGGGCTGGTCATCGCATTTTGTCGAATGGGGAACAACCCCGCTGCGTAAGGTCAGCCTGACTATGGGGACCTTTAAGTCGGCTAATCGAGGTCCGTCAAGCGGCCCGCACGCAAGGCATCGATCATCGCTCGGTGCGCTCTCCGTTGCTGCCTCAGCTTAGTACCGAGATCGAGGCCGTGAGCATACGTCGTCTCGGATGTCGCGATGACCTCGCCAGCGCGAAAGACCTGAGTGATAAAGCGGTTCCTCTGGGACCCTTGATCCTCAGTCTGTACATGCCAGGTCAGATTCTCGTACTCAACGTTGGTATTGAGTCCCGGGATCACGGGTTAAAATCAACCAGATCCACGTGCTCGAGTTCGAAAGAGCGGGCGTCTCCCATGTCCCAAAACCGAGTCGCCACGGAAGAGACACGGTCCGGCGCATCGGTGACGAAGAACCGGTGATCACCGCCCTCGGCGCTTCTGACCAGGCCTGTCGTCTCTAATAAGATCGCGGTGGAGTGCGCCACGGCGCTCGCTGAATCCACAATGACCACGTCCGGAGAAAGTAGCTCGGTCGCGGTCTCTCTGATCACCTGGGTGAGGAGAGGATAATGGGTACAGCCAAGGATGATGGTGTCGACGCCGGTGTCGGCGAGGGGGCCCAGATACTCCTTAGCGACAGCTCGGGTGACATCATGGTCGAGCCACCCTTCCTCTACGAGCGGCACAAAGAGCGGGCATGGAATCTGAACCACGGGTCGACCCGGAACACGCTCATGAATGGCCTGCTCGTACGCGTTAGACCGAATGGTCGCGGGCGTGCCGAGGACGGCTATCGCCCCCCCACGAGAGACCTCTAAAGCAGCTCTCACACCCGGCCTAATCACACCGAGCAGCGGTAGCTCAGACCCATCGGCGAGGCCGCCTAGCCCTTGGGCCGAAACTGTGTTGCACGCGACGACGACAAGCTTCACCCCTTTGGCTCGGAGAAAAGAGACGTTCTTGCGCGCATACCGCACAACCGTCGCAGGAGAGCGGGTCCCATAGGGTACCCGCGCGGTGTCTCCGAGATAAACGATGTCTTCGTTGGGGAGCGCACGCGCGACCGCCGCCGCGACCGTCAAGCCACCCAAACCGGAGTCAAAGATTCCGATAGGCGCCTGGGCGCGGGGTGGTAAAGACACGAGGCGGCGCTTAGCGACAAGTACGGATAGAGAATGAGGTCTCCATCTGGATACCCCCAATCTGTCGATAGCTGACGCCGAGCTGGATGATACCGACCTCGGGATCTGTCCCCACCTCAAGCGGCGAGGTCGAGACGATGGAGTATTCGTGGTACGGAGCCAATGGCTGAGTCACCAAGGAGTCCGCGAAGCAGTCCCCGGCGAAATCCTTCGAGCCGACCCCATCCGCGATGGCGATCGGGCCGTTCACGTTCACGAAGCTCCGTCCCTCGCGGTACGCATCTAGGCAGTTACCGTTGGTGTCGTTGAAGCGCGCTCGAATCAACAAGCTGCCTCCGTGGGCGAGGAAATAAGTCGACTCATCTTGCGTAAATGCGGGCGAACTACAAAGCTCGCTCAATGGGTTACGGGAGCATTGGTTCGCGCCATCACAGACGATCTGAATATCGCTCATCTCGATGTCCAGGTTACCAGTCCACAAGACGTGGGTGGCCTTCCAGATCTCAGTCCCGCTGTCCCAGACTCCGTTACCGTCCGTCCAAACTCCATCACCGTTGGTGTCCCTGAAGACCTCTGCGTAATCGAGGTCTTCATCAGTAACAGGGAGGTTCGAATTGCACTCACCGTCATCGTTTACATCGATGCACGGCTCGGGCAGGTCCATATAACTCAGCTGATAATCCTCGGGGTCGAAGACCTTGTTGCCATTGGTGTCGACGAACTCCTCCTCACCACGGGTCACGGCGACCAAAGTCACCAAGCCGTCTCTAGGATTAAAAGGGGTGTCGACGAACCGCTGGTCGGCGGCCTGCTCATATCCCATCCGCGCTGGGCTCGTGTCGTATGGTGCTGGAGAGCCCACACGCATCGTCGTCTTAGCGACGCCGTCCTGGTCTGTAACCGAGGCCTGGTTCACGCTGCCGGCCTCAGTCATGAAGAAGACCTGAGTCGCGAGATCGACCCGACCGGTCACCCGGTCTGCAAGCTGCGCGATGCACTCCGTTGAGTCCTCGATACCAAGTCCGAAGTTCCAGTCATCATGAGCCGTTCTCTCACTAAACGCAGAGATGACGGCGTCCTGGCAGAGGAACTGGAAGCCACTCATGCTCGGAATTCCGCCACGGATAACCACAGTCGCGCTTCGAGCCTTAAGGGGCTCACCATCATCTATCTGAGCCTGCGCCTCCACTGACACAACCCCAGGTGTTCCACCCGCGATGAGACGAACTGACGCAATTCCGTTCTCATCGGTCCGCGCGCTCGATGGCTCAATAGCCACGTTGGGCGGTGGGTTTGGAGACAAGTTGAAGTTAACCTCTAGGTCGCGCAGGGCTTCGCCCATCTCTTCCTCGGCGCTGTTTAGATCAACCACCTGAAATCTTAGCAAGACGTTATCGGTGCGACCAAAGGCCGAGCCCTTAATCCCAATCTCTAGGTCCGACTCATCCATAGGCGGTAAGAACCGAATGGACCAGGCCGGAGGCCGCGCGGCGTCTGGACTCGCGTCTACCTCCATATCAACGGACACATCGGGACCAGCGTCGATCAACGGTAGCCCACTGCACTCCCGATTAAAATCCACCGGGGTCAAGCAACGAACAGGGAATGGCCCTGAGGTGAGCTCGACGCTTCTTGGCTCCTGACCCTCCTCCTCGATGACGTAACCCGTAACCGTCGCGATCACTGAGATCGGTTCGGCCCGTGGGCTCGTGCAGAGGACGGTGTCTCGAGCGACGCGGCCCGAGAAGGGTAGCTCCGCGCTCGTAGCCGAGATGCCAACCCCCTGGAAGGATTCAAAACGAGCGACCAAGGCGTCGTTCTCGTTGGCGAAGGCGAGGGTGACGGTCGTATCCGAGACCAGATTTCCTGTCGGAGTGCGAGGATCAATCCCCGTCACCACCACATCTATCTCACCGGGATTATCGACGTCCGCCGCGGCCGCATTACGCCCGCAGGTACCGGTTGCCAACATGGACAGGGACGGATCGCCCAAAGTGAACGTCTCGGTGTCGTCTACACAACCGAACGTGGGCACAATGACAAGCGCCATTAATATTGCGTAACGCACAGGCTTTTTGCCCTCCTCCATAAGGTCTTGGCCACCGGGATCGAGCATCTGCATACACCGGTCCCGTCTGGTAGGCTACAAAGCCCCCCGAAATGGTGTCAACATTCCGCGAATCTTCTTTTGCCCTCTGGGCACCGGTTGACGCCCAAAATCCCAGTGGTATGGTGCGCCGCCTGGAGAAAAAAACCAACTAACCTGAATCGAAAAATCTCGATGAATCAGACGAACTCTACCCCTGGAGGGCGCGAAGCCCGGTTTCCGCTGGCGGTTCTGAAACAGGTTATTGGGGAAGAACGTAAGCGAATCGACCTCTCAGGAGTGGAGGGCCACGTCCTTCCATACCTGGTCACTCGGATACGAAATGAGCTGAGGCGGCCCATCTTGGTCGTCACGCCGAAGGCGTCCGACGCGCGGCGCTTCACTCAAGATTTGGAATTTCTGGCCGCCAGGCGCGAGCAAATCGAACATCTCGCGACCATCGACGCGAGTCCATTTGGCCACCTCAGCCCCGATCGAAACGCCGTAATGAGGCTCATGGGAAGCCTGGCGCGGCTCGCATGGAATGAGGCCGGCCCGGTGATGGTCGCGTCCGCCGATACCTTGGCGAGGCGACTTATGTCAGTGGATACCCTGGTCGACCACTGCACCCTGATCTCGATCGGTGAGATTCTTGACCGCTCTGAGTGTCTACGCAGCCTCGCAGACGCGGGGTATCGAACCGTGAGCACTGTGGAAGACCCAGGAACCTTCGCGATCCGCGGTGGGATTATCGATGTATTCGCGCCGCAAATGAAGGTCCCCGTGAGGATCGAACTCTGGGGCGACGAGGTGGAATCACTCCGGCTCTTCGATCCCAATACTCAGCGCACATTGGGAAGCGCTGGAGACCAACTCATCCTTCCCCCAGTTCGCGAAGAACTCTTTGTTCGCGAATGCATCGACCGTGCTCGTGAGGCGATCCTCGACGCCGGAGCAGAGGTCGACTTACCCACGCGCACGCTGCAGCCAATCCTCGACGATTTGAGTAACGGGATACCGTTCATGGGCGTTGAGGGCTATCGACCGGCCTTCTATTCCGAGACCGCTACGCTCTTCGACTATCTGCCGGCGAACACCTTGTTCCTGGTGTACGACCCCATGAGCGTGGGCGAAGAGTCCCGCACCGCCTGGGACTTGATGCAAGCCGCTCGAGAGCGCGCGCTGACGAACGGCCACCCATCCCTGGCGCCAGAGCTTCACCGCCTCTCTCCAAATGATGTCTCGGCCCGACTCAACATGGTCACTCAGCTCCGCTGTCACGTCATCCAAATGGTGGATGAGATTGGGGCTGTGGAGGGGCCCACCGACGCCATCGTGTTCGACGTGCCGACCAATCAAAGTCTGACTCACGCTTTGAATCAATCCAGGGGCGACCAGATCCCGTTGCGACCTTTGGCCGTCTGGATCCGTGAACAGATGAAAGACGGCGTTCAAGTGGTGCTGTCCTGTCGTCAGCAGACACAATTGGATCGGCTTGAGCGACTGCTCAAGAACTTCGGAATCCCTACGGATCGCACAGACGCGAGCGCCACGGATGCCCTGGCACCTGGCCAGGATGGAGCCGGTCGCGCGGTCTTGGTGCGTGGAGAGGCGGCGGCAGGTTTCCGGCTCTTAGAGCACGGCATCGCGTTGATCACTGAAGCGGACATCTTCGGGAGTCGGGCGCCTAAGCGCAGAGCGAAGCGGAAGGACGCCACGAGCCCTTTTATTCAAGACTTCAAAGAGCTTAAGACCGGTGACCATGTGGTCCACGCAGACCACGGCATCGGGCGGTATTCGGGGCTCAAGAAGCTCGTCTTAGGCGCCCACGAACATGACTGTCTCATCATCGAGTTCGCGAGTCAGGACAAGCTCTATCTACCGGTCTACAAGCTCGGTCGACTCCAAAAGTATTCCGGCGGCGACAGCTCACCGAAGATTGACAAGCTCGGTGGCACGGCCTGGCAGAAGGTTCGGGCTCGGGCCAAGAAGGCGGCTGAAGAAGACGCCCTCGCGCTCCTTGACCTCTACGCCAAACGCGAACTCGCGTCAGGATACGCGTTTTCTCAGCCAGATGATCTGTATCGAACCTTCGAGGCGACGTTCCCCTTCGAGGAGACGCCCGATCAATTGGTGGCCATCGACGAAGTGATCGCGGATATGTGCAGCGGGCGACCGATGGACCGACTGCTCTGCGGTGACGTTGGGTTCGGAAAGACCGAGGTCGCCCTGCGAGCGGCCATGAAGGCTGTGGTGGATGGCAAACAGGTCTGTGTGCTGGTGCCGACAACCGTGCTCGCCCTACAACACTTCAAGACCTTCTCCGACCGACTCAAAGGCTACCCGATAGAGATCAAGCTCTTCAGCCGCCTCGTCTCTCGCGGAGACCTCCGCGACAACTTGGACACCCTGGGGACCGGCCGGGTCGATATCGCCATCGGTACCCATAGGCTCCTCGGAAAAGACGTCGTCTTCAAGGACATCGGCTTACTCATCCTCGACGAGGAGCATCGCTTCGGCGTGAAGCACAAGGAGAGGCTGAAAGAGTTCAGGACAAACGTGGACGTCCTCGCGATGACGGCCACCCCCATCCCGCGTACTCTCCAGCTCAGTCTAAGTGGCATACGAGACTTGAGCACAATTACGACGCCGCCCGTAGACAGGCTCAGCGTCCGGACCTACGTCTGTCGAGCGACGGACGAGGTTGTCCGCGACGCCATCCTCCGCGAGTTGGGCCGTGGCGGGCAGGTCTTCTTTGTTCACAATCGAGTGCAAAGTATAGAGAGCAGAGCTGCGTGGCTCGCGTCACTCGTCCCTGAGGCGCGGATCGTGATCGGCCACGGCCAAATGGACCCGCAGAAGCTTGAGAAGGTGATGGTCGACTTCACTGAAGGCCGGTTCAACATCTTGGTGGCCACGACGATCATCGAGTCCGGCATCGATATTCCCACCGCGAACACCATGCTGATCGATCAAGCCGATCGATTCGGACTCGCTCAGCTCTATCAGCTTCGCGGTCGGGTTGGTCGCAGTCGTGAACGGGGCTTCTGCTATCTCCTCGTTCCAGGACAAGCTGCGATAGACCGGGAGGCGAGGGCGCGGCTTGCGGTGATCCAAAAATTTACGGAGCTCGGCTCCGGTTTCCAGGTCGCTAGCCATGACCTGGAACTCCGCGGTGCTGGCGAACTCCTGGGAACAAGCCAGAAAGGCCATGTTCAGGCCGTGGGGATTGACCTGTATGCTCAGCTCCTCGATGACGCCGTTAGAACGCTCAGGGGCGAGGCACCAAAGGCCAGCGTCGATCCCGATCTCAACATTCAGGTCAACGCCCGAATCCCGGAGACCTACGTGCCCGATCACCAGCTGCGCTTGATGCTGTACAAGCGCCTGGCCAACGCACCTGATGAAGAGAGAGTGATCTCCATCGCCGAGGAGATGGTCGACCGATTTGGCTCTCCTCCGGGTCCTCTAGAGAACCTGATCGAGGCCATGCGCATTCGAACTCTCGCTCGAAGTCTTCTCATCGAGACCGTCGATCACTCGCCGAATCACTTGATGCTCACCTTCAACCCGCAGACTCCTCTACCGGTGGACGCGATCATTGGGCTGGTGCGCGCGCCAGGGAGCCAATTTAGAGTGCCAGCTGACTTCAAGCTGGTTTACCAGTTTGACAGTCAAGAGAAGCAAGATACCCTGCGTGCGCTGCGAATCTGCTTGCAGCGCTTGGCTGAGTTAGTTACCGAGCCCAGTGAAGAATCAAATGAGAGCTAGGATGTCTATGCGAGCGCCTTTAATAGTAACTCTGTCCTGCCTGCTATGGAGCTGTCAGGGAGATGACGCCAAGGGGACCGAATATACCCTGGCCGGAGAGAGCAGCCTCACCGAGACTCAAAAGACTCAGGTCGTCGCTCGGATCGGTGATCGATTGATCACCCTGCAGGAGTTCGAGAAGCGTCTGAACCAGCAGTCCTCATTCGCGAGAGCCCGCCACAATAGCGCGAGCCGGAAACAAGAGTTCTTGGATAGTTTGGTGCGATTCGAGCTCTTGGCGATCGAGGCCCAGAAGAAGGGGTACGATAAGAACCCCGACGTGCAGCTCGTCCAGAAACAAGCGATGGTCAGGCAGTTTACGTCAAACGAACTCGCCAAGTTGGTCAAGATGTCTGACGTCACGGACATCCAGATCAAGAACTACTACGAAGCGCATCAGGGCGAATTTAGCCGCCCTGCTCAGGTACGCGCCTCTCATATTCTGTTTAAGGATGAAGCCAGCGCGAGCGCCGCCTTGCCTAAGATCGTAAAGGCGATCGACGCAGAGAAACCCAAAGCGCGCGAAGTGTTCGCGGGCTTCGTCTCTCAGCTCTCCACCGACGAAAAGACGAAGGGACGTCGCGGTGATCTCCTGTTCTTCGGTGAGCCAGGCGTCTCGTCCGTTAAGCGGCCCCAAGCCGCGCCCTTGGTGCCCACGAGCGTCGCCAAGGCGGCGTTTGAACTCAAAAATGTGGGTGATATCACCTCGACCCCGATCCGCTCCAGTCAGGGATATCACATCGTCCAAAAGACAGGGTATCGCCGACCATACCGACGCGCGCTCAAGGACGTGAGCGACAAGATCCGCGTTCGACTATTTCGTAAGCGGAAGGGCGACGCGATGCAGAGCTACGTCAAGACGCTCCGTGATGGCGCCAAGATCGTGATCGATGAGAAGATTCTGGAGCAAGCGAAGGCGAGTCAACCCACTCAGCCTGTCCCTAACCTCGCTCCACCCATCCCCCGACCCGGGAGGTCAAGATGAAGCGTATCGCGGTGCTGTTCATTCTACTCTGGACACCATCAAGTCACGCCGAGGTCATCGATCGTATCGTGGCCGTCGTCAACGACGATGTCGTAACCCTCTCGGAGCTCGAAGATGTCACAAAGACGGATCTCGCTCGCGTCAACGCGATCATGGATCCGGTCACTCGCGACCTAAAACGTAAGGGCATTCTTCAAAAGGGCCTGAGCGATCTAGTGGGCAAGCGACTGATCAGTCAGGAAGCTGGTCGGCGAAACCTAAAGGTTGAGGACCGGCAGGTCGACGCCCATCTCAAGCGAGTGCAGCGCAGTCAGAAATGGACTGACAAACAGATGTCTATGTATCTGATGAGTCAGGGTCTGACGATGAAAGAGTTTAGGGAAGAGGTTCGAGGACAGCTTCTGCAGCAGCGCGTCGTCGGTACAGTCCTCGGGGCGCGCATTCGGATCAGCGATACGGATCTAGAAAACTACTACAAAGATAAGCGCACCAAGATGAGTAATGATTACGAGGTCGAGGCGGCCCACATCGTTCTCAAGGTGCGCGCTGGCGCGACCAAAGACGAGGAGGCGGCGGTACGTCAGCGGGCGCAAGCGGTGCTCGCCGAAGCTCGCGCAGGCGCTAATTTTTCAGAGCTCGCTCAGCGGCGCAGCGAAGGACCCACGGCGAGCCGGGGTGGATTATTGGGCACCCTACAACGAGGCAATATTGCCCCCCAGCTAGAGACCGCGATCTTCGGGCTCGAGCCAGGCGCTATAGACGGGCCGATCCGCAGTCCATTTGGATACCACATCGTCAAGGTCATCCAGCGAAAGGTGCTCCCACCCAAGCCATTCTCAGAGGTCAAAGAGGTGCTACGATCGGAGCTGCATCGACGAAAGTTAAATGACGAATTGGCCAGATGGATTGAAGAGCTGAAGACCAAAGCCTTCATCGACGAGCGCCTCTAAACTCCCGCCTTATCCACGCCGCTCGATCGGATCCAACTCTCGGTTAGTCAATCAGAGCGGCGAGTGATAGCCTGGTCTCAATGACCTATCGAATCCTGATCGCCGATGACGAAGAAGACCTGCGCTTCATGCTCGAACTGCATTTAGGCCGCGAGGGGTACGAAGTCGTCTCCGTATCTGACGGCCAAGCGGCCCTCGACGCCCTCACGAAAGGGCAGTTCGACTTCGCTCTCTGCGACCTCGTTATGCCTAAGCTCAGCGGTCTCGAGGTCATCGCGGCTCTCGAGACAAACGCGGTGACGACGCCGGTCGTGCTCATGAGCGCTCACGCTGACGTGGACACTGCGCTCAAAGCCATTGAGCTCGGTGCCTTTGATTATATCGCGAAACCTTTTCGGGCCGATGAAGTGCTCTTTCGACTCAGGCGTGCCGTCCAACAACGCGCGCTCGAAGTTCGAGTCGACCAACTTGAGGACGCGCTCGGTGAGCGCCTTGAGTTCAGCGGGATCATCGCTCGTTCCAAACCAATGCAGACCGTGTTTAGCACCATCAAAAAGGTAGCAGACTACAAGACGACCGTGCTGCTAACGGGGGAGAGCGGCACAGGCAAGGAGCTCGTCGCAAAGTCATTACACTTCACGAGTGTACGGCGCGGAAAGCCCTTCGTAGCGGTCAACTGCGGAGCGATCCCCGAGTCGCTACTCGAGACAGAGCTCTTCGGACATGTGCGCGGCGCATTTACGGATGCCAACCGAGACCGCCAAGGCCTCTTCGAAGAGGCGAGCGGCGGCACCTTATTCTTGGACGAGATCGGCGAGCTCCCCCTGCCTCTCCAAATTAAGCTCCTGCGCGCGCTTCAAGAGAGCGAGATTAGACGCGTCGGTGACAGCCGCAATATCAAGGTGGACGTACGCATCGTGGCGGCGACCGTGCGAGACCTCGTCACAGAGGTGAGTGAAGGACGCTTTAGGGAGGACCTCTTCTACCGACTCAACGTCCTGCCTATCCGACTTCCTGCGCTCCGGGAGCGCCCATCTGATGTGCCTTTACTCGTCGACCACTTTGTAGACAAGTTCAATGAGACGATGGGCACGGAGGTTTCAAAACCGTCCATGGAAGTGATCAAGCTCCTTCAATCGTACCCCTGGCCGGGGAATGTGCGAGAACTTGAGAACACTATTGAGCGCGCGATCGTTCTCTGTGATGGAAGCGCGATCACCGGTGAAGACCTGCCAGAGCGCATCAAAGACTCTCAGGATCGCATAAGAACGATCCTCAACACAGACGAACTTAGTATTAAGAAGACCACTCGCGTCATCGAAGAGGAGTTGATCAAACGCGCTCTCGATCAGACAAACGGTAACCGAACCCATGCTGCGGAGCTGTTAGAGATCTCTCACAGAGCGTTGCTGTACAAAATTAAGCAGTACGAAATAAATCGACCACCTAAGGGTCAGCGTTGAACAGTAAAATGCGTAGGCGCATACTTTATTTTTTTGCGCTATAATCAAGGTCTAACGGGTATTTTGGGCCTTCGTATTTAGACGCGGTGTTGGCAACATTCGCACGATTCAGTCGCCGGATAGCTGGGCTCATTATTTCGAGCCTCTGAGTGATCGATTATCTTAGGTGATTAAATCTTGACCGCTCGGCGTACCTGGCGGAAGATCGCATACGCTCGGAGCAGCGTTACCGCGGGGATTTGGAGAAGCCACCAGATGGCCAAGAAAAGAAATGCGCTGGGGCTCGATATTGGATCGAGCTCTGTGAAGCTTGTTCAGCTTCGTGAATCGAAGAAGGGGATCGATCTGGTCAACTTCTCGGTCGTCCCGCTGCCGAGCCAAGCGATCGTCGACGGCGCGTTGATGAACGCGACGGCGGTCATCGAAGCGATTCGAGACATGGTCGCGAGTCTTAAACTCAAATCCAAAGAAGTCGCTCTATCCTTGAGCGGGCATTCGGTCATTATCAAGAAGATCGGCCTTCCGGCGATGACCCCCGATGAGCTCGAAGAGAGCATCAAGTGGGAAGCTGAGCAGTACATCCCCTTCGATATCAACGACGTAAACGTGGACGTTCAGGTGTTGAACCCCCAGGCGGGCCAAGGTCAGATGGAGGTCCTGCTTGTAGCTGCCAAGAAGGACGTT